>NZ_JBQCMF010000018.1:0-105357 GCF_051965295.1 Arthrobacter sp. SAFR-023
GGCCGGAACCTGGGCATGGTCACCAAGTCCAACCTGATCCTGGGCATGGGCGAAACCCGCGAAGAGATCTCCGAGGCGCTCCGCGACCTGCACCAGGCGGGCTGCGACCTGATCACCATCACCCAGTACCTGCGCCCCTCCGAACGGCACCTCCCGGTGGACCGCTGGGTCAAGCCGCAGGAATTCGTGGACCTCCAGCACGAAGCCGAGGAGATCGGCTTCCTTGGCGTCATGTCCGGGCCCCTGGTCCGCTCCTCCTACCGTGCCGGCCGGCTCTGGGCCACCGCCATGCGCAAAAAGGGCCGGGACATCCCCGCCGAACTGGCCCACATCGCCGACGGCATCCAGGACTCCGGAACCACCCGCCAGGAAGCCAGCTCCCTGCTCGCGGCACACCAGTAGCAGCAGGCAAATCCCACGGTCAGGGGCCGGACGCCGGAACTTTTCGGCGTCCGGCCCTTTGTCGTGGATCACGTAGAATTAAGACACTATGGCGAAATCCCCTGACTCCAGCAACAACACTCCTGCGGCCGCTGATGGCTCCAAGCGCGGACTCTTTGGGCGCAAGCCCAAGGCCGTGAAGGAAAAGAAGCCCAGCCGGCTCAAGCAAATCCGCGAGGTCTTCAACATGACCCGCCGCCACGACCCCATGGTTCCGTGGCTCATGCTGCTGGCGTTCCTGGGCGTCGTGGCCGTCAGCCTCGTTGTTGGCCTGTTGCTGAATAACTGGATTACCGGCCTGATCATCGGCATCCCGTTGGGTTTCCTCGCGGCTACGTTCATTCTTTCCCGCCGCGCCGAGGGGGCTGCCTTCGCCCAGATCGAAAACCAGCCGGGAGCATCCGGCGCTGCCCTCAGCACGCTGAAGCGCGGCTGGATCACCGAGGAGCAGCCCGTGGCTGTGAACCCGCGGACCCAGGACGCCGTTTTCCGCGCCGTTGGGCGTCCCGGCGTCGTCCTCGTCGCCGAAGGGCCCACGCACCGCGTGCGCCCGCTGATCGAAGGCGAGCGGAAGAAGCTGGCCCGCATCCTTCCCAACGTCACTATCCACGTCATCGAAACCGGGCGCGGCGAGGGACAGGTCCCCATCAGCCAGGTGGCGAAAAAGATGAACAAGCTCAACAACGAGCTCACCAAGACCGAGGTCAGCGCCGTGTCCAAGCGCATCTCATCGCTGGGCGGCCGCCTTCCGATCCCCAAGGGTGTGGACCCCTACAAGGCCCGCCCCCAGCGCGGACGCTGATCCGCCTGAACGCCCCGGTGGCCGCCGCATCTGCGCCGGCCCCGGGGCGTTTTTCGTTTGAACGGGCCTGTCCCGGTTGAACCGCACACCAAAGTGAACCGCACACCAAAGTGAACCGCACATCAAAGCCAGCCAGACCCCAGCACCTACAGAAGCCGGAGCCTCCTGTGAAATTCCCGTCCGCGTCCGCCGTCATCCGCGCCTTCCGCCTGCTGGCGGTGGCCGAAGCCTTTAGCTGGGCTGCGCTCCTTGCCGGCATGTACTTCAAATGGATCGCCGGGACCACCGAACTCGGAGTCGAGATCGCCGGTCCAGTGCACGGCGCGTTATTCATCGCGTACGGTTTGGCGGCCCTCGTCCTGTGGCGCCTGCAGCGCTGGCCCTTCCGGGTGGCGCTGCTGGCAGGCCTCTCGGCGGTGTTCCCCTTCGCCACGGTCCTGTTTGAGCGGTGGGCGCTCCGCCAGGGATATCTCTCGGCCGGGCGGCTACCTGCGCGGCTACCTGCGGACGAGGACGGTGTTCAGGGCCTTGTCATGGAGTCCGCGCTGGTCGGGATCGGAGATGACCGCCGGGATCACCAGGCAGAGCAGGACGGTGCGGACCAGCGCGGCCAGCGGGCCGGCCGCTGAGCCGTCCGGCTTCACCACGTGGATGCCCATCGCCCGGTGCCCGATGCTGTAGCCCAGGGTCCCGATCAGCAGGATCTGCTCGGCCGCAAAAACGGCAAGCGTGGCCATGGAATTGCCGGCGAGGAACACGTTGCTGATCAGCAGCGCGATGGTCCAGTCGATGGTGATCGCCAGGATGCGCCTGCCGGCGCGGGCCATGGATCCGGGGCCCGTCTCGGGGAAGCCCAGGCGTTCTCCCGGGTACTTGGAAATGCCGGAGGTGTCCGGCCCGCTGAGCCACGAACCGATGTCTTTGCGATCTACCACCGTCCAAGTTTACCGAGCCGCGGGCAGCCCCTCGGACGTTCACACTCTGGATAGGCGTGGACCACAGTGTGGACACGGTATAGCGTTTACATATCAGCAGGTTCTGTAACCTGCCGGAAACAAAGCGGACACGGACGGGAAATCCCGAATCCCTAGGGTGGTACCAGTTGCTAGCGAACCTGGAGCGGGGCACTTTTGTGTTTCCGCCCATTGGATTGCGCTGGACCACTTGGCTTTATAGCCAGTTATTACATATGCGTAAGGAGCATAGATGTTCAAGACTGCGGACGAAGTCCTCAAGTTCATCAAAGATGAAGACATTCGGTTTATCGATATCCGCTTCACCGACCTCCCGGGCGTTCAGCAGCACTTCAACGTGCCCGCCAAGAGCGTGGACGCCGACTTCTTCGTCAACGGCCAGCTCTTCGATGGTTCCTCCATCCGCGGCTTCCAGGGCATCGCCGAGTCGGACATGCAGCTCATTCCGGACGTCACCACCGCGTTCCTGGACACGTTCCGCATGGAGAAGACCCTTGCGCTGAACTTCTCCATCGTGAACCCCCGCACGGGCGACCCCTACCACCGCGACCCGCGCGGTGTGGCAGAGAAGGCTGAAGCCTACCTCGCCTCCACCGGCATCGCCGACACCGCGTTCTTCGCTCCCGAAGCCGAGTTCTTTGTGTTCGACAACGTCCAGTACCAGTCCTCCCCCGAGGGCAGCTTCTACAAGATCGACTCCGAGGAAGCTCACTGGAACACCGGCCGCGAGGAAGAAGGCGGCAACCTGGGCTACAAGACCCCCATCAAGGGCGGTTACTTCCCGGTTTCCCCGACCGACAAGCAGGCCGACCTGCGCGACGCCATGTGTGTTGCACTGGACGAAGCCGGCCTCGAGGTCGAGCGCAGCCACCACGAAGTTGGCTCCGCCGGCCAGGCCGAGATCAACTACAAGTTCACCACGCTGACCCACGCGGCTGATGATCTGCAGAAGTTCAAGTACGTCATCAAGAACACCGCCGACGCCTGGGGCAAGTCCGTCACCTTCATGCCGAAGCCGGTCTTCGGTGACAACGGCTCGGGCATGCACTGCCACCAGTCGCTGTGGAGCAATGGCGATCCCCTGTTCTACGACGAGAAGGGCTACGCCGGCCTGTCCGACACCGCACGCTGGTACATCGGCGGCCTGCTGAAGCACGCCGACGCCGTCCTCGCGTTCACCAACCCGACGGTCAACTCCTACCGCCGCCTGGTCAAGGGCTTCGAAGCCCCGGTCAACATGGTCTACTCGCAGGGCAACCGCTCCGCCGGTATCCGTATCCCGATCACGGGCTCCAACCCGAAGGCCAAGCGCATCGAGTTCCGCGCCCCGGACCCCTCCTCCAACCCGTACCTGGCCTTCGCTGCCCAGCTGATGGCCGGCATCGACGGCATCCGCAACCGCATCGAGCCCCCGGCTCCGATCGACAAGGACCTCTACGAGCTCCCCGCCGAGGAAGCCAAGGACATCCCCAAGGCTCCGGGCACCCTGGAGGAAGCTCTGCAGGCACTGGCCGAGGACAACGAGTTCCTGCAGGCCGGCGGTGTGTTCACCCAGGACCTGATCGACACCTGGATCGAGTACAAGTACGAGAACGAGATCCGCCCGCTGTCCCTGCGCCCGAACCCCTACGAGTTCGAGCTCTACTACGGCGTCTAGTCTGACTAGTTTGACCCCAGGGCGACACCCCTGACACCGCCAAGGGCGGCCACCGGTTACTGACCGGTGGCCGCCCTTGGCCGTTTCCGGCCACGTACCCGTTTCCGGTCACGTACCCGCGCAGGGTTCCTCCGCGTACCGTCCCCACAACGAGTCTGCACCCGTGCCCCCGAAGGCTTCCCGGTCATCCCGCAGCGCGCGGCACAGAACGAGGGAGTCCGCGAAGCTCCGCCGGATGTACGCTTCCCAGTCCGCCCGTTCGGAGGTGAAGGCCTGCGTTCCCATCTGGTACTTCAGGTGGGCGAAGTGGTCCAGGATCCGGTGGGCCGTCGCTTCGGCCCGGCCCGCCAGCTGCTGTGCCGCCCGCTTCGCCGCGGGATCCGCGACCGCCGAGGCGTCCGGCAGTTCCTGACGGCGCCAGAAATACGGCTGCAGGTCCACGTTGTCCACGAAGATCCTGTCGATCTCCTGCTGCTGGGCATAGAGGGAGGACGCCGTGCTGCTTTCCAAAGTGCTCCTGATCCCGGCATACTGGTACGCCGCCGCAATGAGCGTCGCGGCCACCCCCGCCCCGATGAGCAGCAGCTCGGCCCTCCTGAGCCTCCTGGCACGGCCGCCCTTCGCTCGCGCCCGGGCATGGTCCGCGTCCTGCCGTGCCGGATCCTGCCGTGCCAAATCCTGCCACTTCCGGGGCGCCGGAAGCTGGCCCCCGACGTGCTGAGACCGGGAGCCAGCCTGTTCCGGCGAGTGCCTCCGAGACGAAGACCCTTTCAAGCCTTCCCCCCAACAAGGATTGAAGTGCACTGCCAAGACACAGCGTAGGCACGCACCCGTGCCGGCGCAACGGTCCGGCGGTATTTCGGTGCGGGACCAGCGCTCAGAAGGCTGCGTACATGGTCCGCTGCGGGGCGGCCTCGCGGCCCAGGTAGACGCCTTTGTCCGAAAAACCCGCCTTCAGGTAAGCTCCCTGCCCGGCTGGGTTGTGTTCGTTGACTGAAAGCACGACGCCGGCCTGGCCGCCTCCCAGCCTGGCCGTAAGTTTGGCGGCGGTCGCCACAGCCGCTGCGGCTGCCGCCTGGCCCAGGCCCTGGCCCTGCCGCCGCCTGTCGATCAGGAACCCTCGAAGCAGCCAGGCGGAGTCGTCGTCGGGCCAGCCCGCCAGCCCGGCCGCCCCCGACTGCAGCGTCAGCACCCCGGCAGCCCGGCCGCCAGCTTCGATGACATAGGGCCTGCGGGACCGGTCCTCGAGCCCGGCCAACATCATGCGCAGGGGGTCGCCCACAAACTCCTGCTGGCCCGGGGCGAGTTCCAGTTCCGCAACCGCACCCAGTTGGATGGCCCGGGCATCGGCATCCAGATCCCGCAACGGAATGAGCCATACGTCCGGCCTCATGGTCCGTCAGGAAGCAGGTGCCGCCCCGTCGGCGGGCGGACCCGCCGGATCCATCCAGATGACCTCCCACAGGTGCCCGTCCGGATCCTGGAAGCTGTGACTGTACATGAAGCCGTAATCCTGCACCGGCTGGGACTCGGATCCGCCGGCGGCCAGGGCCTTGCCCACCATCTGGTCCACTTCTTCCCGGCTATCCACCGAGAAGGCCATGATGGCCTCGGTGGCCGAGGTTGCGTCCACGATCTCTTTGGCAGTGAACGTCTTGAAGAACTTCTCCACGAGGAGCATGACGAAGGCGTCGTCGTTGATCACCATGCAGGTGGCGTTCTCATCCGTGTAGTCCTGGTTGAACTTGAAACCCAGCGCAGTGAAGAACTGCACGGACCGCTCGAGGTCCCGGACAGGCAGGTTCATGAAGATTTGGGTAGCCATGCGCCCAAACCTAGCACCGGTTCAGTGGCCGTAGAAGACTTTCTCAAACACCGCACGGGCCCGTCTGCTCACCCGCAGGTAGTCCTCCTCGAACGCTGTGGCCATCCCTTCCTCGTAGCCGCACCATCTGGCCACGGCCTCCAGGTCGCGCCGGGAGGAGGGCAGCAGATCCGACGCGCGGCCCGTCCAGATCACGTTCGCGGAACGGATCCGGCTGGCGAGCTGCCAGGCGTCGGCCAGCAGGCCTGCGTCTTCCTTTTCCAGCAGCCCCAGTGAGGCCGCCGCCTGCAGAGCCTTCAGGGTGGACGTGGTGCGCAGTTCGGGGTGGCTTCCGGCGTGCCGGAGCTGCAGCAGCTGCACAAGCCATTCCACGTCGCTCAGCCCGCCGCGTCCCAGCTTGAGGTGCCTGGCAGGGTCAGCGCCGCGGGGCAACCGTTCGGATTCCACCCGCGCTTTGATGCGGCGTATCTCCCGGACGTCCGCGTCGGAGACCGCGGCCGGGTAGCGGAGGGGATCAATCAGCTTCACGAAGTCCGCCGCGAGCCCGTCGTCACCGGCGATCGGCCGGGCACGGAGCAGTGCCTGCGCCTCCCAGATGAGCGACCAGCGGCGGTAGTACTCGCCGTAGGACTCCAGGGACCGCACCATGGCCCCGTTCTTGCCCTCGGGACGAAGATCGGCGTCGACGGCGAGGACCCGCTCGGCCATGATCGCCGGTTTGAGCGGCTGCGTCAGAAGGCTGGAAAGATGGCCCACGATCTTCGCGGCCTGCTGCTGTGCTTCATCGTCCGAGGCTCCGGGCAGCGCCCGGTGGACGTACAGGACGTCGGCGTCGGACCCGTAGCCGATTTCCAGCCCGCCCTGCCGGCCCATGGCCACCACCAGCACAGCTGTCTTCAGCGGACCAGTGGCGGAGACAATGTTTTCCGCGACCCGCAGGGCACCGAGGATGGCGGCCCGGTCCGTCTCTGCCAGCGCCTCCCCCACCTGGTCCTGGCCGAGCAGGCCGGCGCTGTCCGCGATGGCGATCCGCAGGATTTCACGCCGGCGGATGAGCCGGATGAGGCGCATGGCGCTTTCCGGGTCCGAGTGCCGGGACATTTTGGAGGTGATTTCCTGCCACTGCGCCTCAAAGCTGAGTGGCGCCAGTTCCTTGTCCGTCCCCAGCCAGGACACCGATTCCGGCGACACTTCCAGGAGGTCGGCGATGAGGCGGGAGTTGGACAGCATGTGGCACAGCCGCTCGGCCGCCGCGGCAGAATCGCGGAGCATACCGAGGTACCAGTGCGTGGTGCCGAGCGACTCGCTGATCCTGCGGAAGGCAAGCAGCCCGGCGTCAGGGTCCACGCCTTCTGCCAGCCAGCCCAGGAGGATGGGCAGCAGCTGCCGCTGCAGGGCCGCGCGCCGGCTGACCCCGGCCGTCAGTGCCTCAATGTGGCGGAGTGCGCCCTGGGGGTCCCGGTAACCGAGCGCCGCGAGCCTGCCCTGTGCCGCCTCCGGCGTCAGGCGCGCTTCCTCGCTGCTCAGCTTGGCAGCCGTGTTCAGGAGCGGACGGTAGAAGATCCGGTCGTGGAGTTCCCGGACCGAGCGTTTTGTCCGTTGCCACGCTGCCAGCAGGGCGTCAGGGTGCGGCCGGTCCGTGGAGAAGGGCCCGAGCACCGCCTTGGCCAGCGTGCGGAGGGGCTCCTCCTTGACCGGCATGAGGTGCGTGCGGCGCAGCTGGAACAGCTGGATGCGGTGTTCGAGCAGGCGCAGGTACCGGTAGGCGTGGTCGAAGGCTGCTGCGTCCGCCCGGCCGATGTAGCCCCCGGTCGACAATGCGGCGATGGCAGACGTCGTGTCGCGGCGCCGGAGGGACTCATCCGACTTGCCGTGGACGAGCTGGAGGAGCTGGACGGTGAATTCGACGTCGCGCAGCCCGCCGCGGCCCAGCTTGATCTGCCGCTGTTCCTCGGCTGGCGGGATGTGTTCGGTGACCCGGCGGCGCATGGCCTGCACGGATTCAACGAATCCGTCGCGGTTCGCCGAGGTCCACACGAGCGGCGATACGGCCTCCTCGTAGCGGGCGCCGAGCTCGGCGTCGCCAGCGATGGTCCGCGCCTTCAGGAGCGCCTGGAATTCCCAGCTCTCCGCCCAGCGGGCGTAGTAGCTCTGGTGCGAAGCCAGTGTCCGGACCAGCGGCCCGGACTTTCCTTCCGGGCGGAGGTTGGCGTCAACTTCCCACAGCCCGGGTTCGCGGGCCGGGGAGGATATGGCACGCGAGATGCCGGACGCCAGCGCCGTGCCGATGGTGCTGGCCCGGGCGTCGTCCAGCCCGCCAGACTCCACCACGTAGATGACATCGACGTCGGAGATGTAGTTCAGTTCTCGGGCTCCGCACTTGCCCATCCCGATTACTGACAGCGCGACGTCGGAGACCTCCCCGGCGTCGAACTTTCCCGCTGCTTCGGCGCGGGAGACCGCAAGGGCGGCCTCGATGGCCGCTCCTGCCAGATCCGCGAGTTCGGCTCCGACGGCGGGCATGAAGTCCAGCGGGTCTGCGGCGCACAGGTCCTTGACGGCGAGGTCCACCACGCCCCTGCGGTAGGCGGTGCGCAGTGCCTCGTAAGCCTCCGGGCCCGAGATGCCCGCCACCGGCCGGGCCGCGGTGGGGTCGGCGCGTACCGACCTGAGCAGCTGGGCACGCAGCTCCGCCGGATCGGCCTGGAGCGGTTCCGGGCTTGCGGTCACGCTGAACGCATCGAGGTGCTCCGGGTGCCGGATAAGAAATTCGCCAAGCGCCTCGCTGGCGCCCAGGACCCGGTAGAGCGGTTCGCTCACCTCCGTGTCCGCCGCTGCCAGCTTCCGCAGGTCCGGGTGCTTCTCGATCAGCCGGACCAGGGACTGCAGCGCGGCGTCCGGGTTCGCCGCCAGCTGCAGGCCGGCAAACAGGATGTCCTGGTCAATGCCCTCCAGCTCGGGGGCGGCAAGGAACCGTTCGCCCTTCTCGAGGTCGCTGAAGCCGGCGGTAATGAGCCGGCGGGCCAAGCTCATCGCAGCCGCCTAGAGGATGGCGAGGTTGCGCTGCAGCTCATAGGGGGTCACCTGCAGGCGGTAGTCCTGCCACTCCGCCCGCTTGTTGCGCAGGAAGTGCTCGAAGACCTGCTCGCCCAGGATCTGCGGCATCAGTTCCGAGTCCTCCATGGCACGGATGGCGTCATGCAGGCTGGCGGGAAGGGGGTCGTGGCCCATCGCCCGGCGCTCGGCGGAGCTCAGCGACCAGATGTCGTCCTCGGCCGCGGCGGGCAGTTCGTAGCCTCCCTCGATGCCCTTCAGCCCCGCGCCCAGGAGCACGGCGTAGGCAAGGTAGGGGTTGGCGGCCGAGTCGATGCCGCGGTATTCGATCCGCGCTGACTGTCCCTTGCCCGGCTTGTACAACGGGACGCGGACCAGGGCGGAGCGGTTGTTGTGCCCCCAGCTCAGGTAGCTGGGCGCCTCTCCCCCGCCCCAGAGGCGCTTGTAGGAATTCACGAACTGGTTGGTGACCGCGGTGAGTTCGGGGGCGTGCTTGAGGATGCCGGCAATGAACTGGCGCGCCGTCTTGGAGAGCTGGAACTCCGCACCTGCCTCGAAGAAGGCGTTGGTGTCACCCTCGAAGAGCGAGAAGTGCGTGTGCATGCCAGAACCCGGGTGGGCCGTGAAGGGCTTGGGCATGAAGGTGGCGTAGGTGCCCTGCTGCAGCGCGACCTCTTTGATGACGGTCCGGAAGGTCATGATGTTGTCCGCCGTCTGCAGGGCGTCGGCGTAGCGCAGGTCGATTTCGTTCTGGCCCGGGCCGGCCTCGTGGTGGCTGAACTCCACGGAGATGCCCACAGATTCCAGCATGGTCACGGCGGTGCGGCGGAAGTCCTGGGCCACGCCGCCGGGGACGTGGTCAAAGTAGCCGCCCTCGTCCACCGGAATGGGTGAACCGTCGGGCCCCGGTTCCTGCGACTTGAGCAGGTAGAACTCGATCTCGGGGTGCGTGTAGCACGTGAACCCCATGTCGGCTGCCTTGGCCAGGGTGCGCTTGAGGACGTTGCGCGGATCAGCTGCCGAGGGCTCGCCGTCGGGAGTAAGGATGTCGCAGAACATGCGGGACGTCTGCTCGGTCTCACCGCGCCACGGAAGGATCTGGAAGGTGGACGGGTCCGGCTGGGCCAGCATGTCCGATTCGAAGACGCGCGCGAGGCCCTCGATGGCCGAGCCGTCGAAGCCCAGGCCCTCGTCGAACGCGCCTTCGACCTCGGCAGGAGCCAGGGCCACCGACTTGAGGGAGCCCACGACGTCGGTGAACCACAGGCGCACGAAGCGTACGTCGCGCTCTTCGATCGTGCGCAGGACAAACTCTTGCTGGCGGTCCATGAAGGCCTCTTCTCCGGTCTACGTTCATGCCCCGGTCCGTCCACGACGGAGCAGCGGCAGCTCACGAATCACTTTACTAAGCATTTAGGCGTGATGCTGGCGGGGCTGAAGCGCGTAACACAGCGTTAACACTCAACCGGAGACCGGGCAGCACCGCGCGGTCAACCCGTTATGACGCGAATCACCGGTGGTCCGCTGCCCGCCGGTGGCTAGCACGGCGGGTCCCGGACTACGCTCTAGCCATGGCCTCAAGCAGCAGTCCCGATCCAAGCATGTCCGCCGAAGTACCTGCGCCTTACGGGAGCGGCCCCGCGGCAGCCGCAGCGCCGCCGTCGGAATCCGCACGGAAGCCGGTCTCCCGGATCCGCACGCACCACCTGCAGCAGGCCAAGACCAGCGGGGAACACTTCGCCATGCTCACGGCGTATGACCAGTACACGGCTGAGATCTTCGACCAGGCCGGCATTGAGGTCCTGCTGGTGGGCGACTCCGCGTCCAACAATGTCTTCGGCAACGAAACCAGCCTTCCCGTCACCGTCGATCAGCTGCTGCCGCTGTGCCGCGCAGTCGCGCGCTCAGCCAAGCGCGCCCTGGTGGTGGCGGATCTCCCCTTTGGCAGCTACGAGGTTTCGCCGCAGCAGGCAGTGGCCACGGGTGTGCGCTTCCTTAAGGAGGGCCTGGCGCACGCAGTGAAGATCGAGGGCGGCAAGTTCTACGCCGAAACCGTCAAAGCTATGGTCCAGGCCGGCATTCCCGTCATGGCCCACATTGGCTTCACGCCCCAGAGTGAGCACTCCCTGGGCGGCTACCGCGTGCAGGGCCGGGGCGATGACGCCGCGCGGTTGGTTGAGGACGCTGCGGCGCTGACCGATGCCGGTGCTTTCAGCGTGCTCATGGAAATGGTTCCCGCGGAGACGGCAAAGGCCGTGGACGCCGCCATTCCAGTGCCCACCATCGGGATCGGCGCAGGCAATGCCACCACCGGGCAGGTTCTGGTCTGGCAGGACATGGCCGGGCTCCGCGGCGGCAGGATGGCCAAATTCGTCAAGCAGTACGCGGACCTCCGGACCGTCTTGGGCGAGGCGGCCAAGGCCTACGGCGAGGATGTCCGGTCGGGACAGTTCCCCGGACCGGAACACTCGTTTTAGGGGGCTTGGGCCGTTCCAGGGTGCTCGGGCGCCGGCGAAATCAGTCGTCGTCGCCCTTTTCCCAGGTTTCGTTGCGCGCCTTGACCTTCTCGAGGGCGTGCTCCGCCTCTTCCCGGGTCTTGTAGGGACCGATCAGCTGGGTCCAGTCCGACATCGCGTCTTCCTCCACCATGTGGGTCTTGACGTTGTACCAGTACTCGGGCATCGGTGTTCCTCGCTTTCCGGGTTGGCAGCACACTGCCGCCGTGATCCACGTAACGTAACCCGCAACGGAAGCCGCCGGGCGCATTAATTTACATGGCGTTCTGTGCTGCCTTATATGATCAATCTATGCCTTCCTTAGCCTCGACCGCACCCACCGGCACGCTTACCCCGGGAACCGTCAGCCCGCAGCGGGCCGTTCCCGCGTCGATCGCCAGGCCCGAGTATGTCGGCAAGCCAGGTCCGGCCAAATTCACGGGGTCAGAGGTCAAGTCACCGGAAACCATCGAGAAGATCCGGGTGGCCAGCAGGATCGCCGCCCAGGCCATCGTGGAGGTGGGCAAGCACATCCGGCCGGGCATCACCACCGACGAGCTGGACCGCATCGGCCACGAGTTCCTGCTGGCGCACAACGCCTACCCGTCCACACTGGGGTACCGCGGTTTCCCCAAGTCGCTGTGCTCGTCGCTCAATGAGGTCATTTGCCACGGCATCCCGGACAGCACGGTGGTACAGGACGGCGACATCATCAACATCGACATCACCGCCTTCATCGGCGGGGTCCACGGCGACACCAACCACACGTTCCTCGTGGGAGAGGTGGACGAGGAGTCGCGGCTGCTGGTTGAGCGCACGAAGGAGTCCCTCAACCGGGCCATTAAGGCAGTTGCCCCGGGACGCGAGATCAACGTGATTGGCCGGGCCATCGAGTCCTACGCAAGGCGCTTCGGCTATGGCGTGGTCCGCGACTTCACCGGACACGGCGTGGGCGAAGCCTTCCACACCGGGCTGATCATCCCGCACTACGACGCCGCACCGGCCTACAACACCGTGATCGAGCCCGGCATGGTGTTCACCATCGAGCCCATGCTCACCCTCGGAACCGTCGAGTGGGACATGTGGGCCGACGACTGGACCGTGGTCACCAAGGACCACAAGCGCACCGCGCAGTTCGAACACACACTCCTCGTCACCGAATCCGGTGCCGAAATCCTCACCCTTCCCTGACGCCAGGCAACCGCGCGTCATTCCGGCAAGTCACCCTTGCCCAGCCCGAGCCCCTACCCTGCCACGAACGGAATCCCATTGGCCAAGAAGGACGAAAAGACCCGCAAGAACGCCCCGCTGATCGGCATTGACATCGGCGGAACCGGAATCAAGGGCGGCATCGTCGACCTGAAGAAGGGCAAACTGATCGGCGACCGCTTCCGCCTGGCGACGCCGCAGCCGGCCACACCGGAAGCGGTGGTGGAGGTGGTGGCCAAGGTTGTCGAGGAACTCTCGGCACGCCCCGATGCGCCCGAGGCCGACAGCCCCGTCGGCGTGACCTTCCCCGGCATCATCCAGCACGGCGTGGTCCACTCTGCGGCCAACGTGGACAAGAGCTGGCTCAACACGGACATTGACGCGCTGCTCACGGCCCGCCTCGGCCGCCCCGTGGAGGTCATCAACGACGCCGACGCGGCCGGCCTGGCGGAAGCCCGGTACGGTGCAGGCGCCGGAATCGGCGGCACCGTCCTGGTCATCACGCTCGGCACCGGCATCGGGTCCGCGTTCATCTTCAACGGCCACCTGGTGCCGAACGCCGAACTCGGCCACCTGGAGATCGACGGCTTCGACGCCGAAAGCAAGGCGTCCGCGGTGGCCCGCGAACGGGACGGCCTCAGCTGGGAGGAGTACAGCGTGCTGCTGCAGCGCTACTTCTCCCACGTCGAGTTCCTGTTCTCCCCCGAGCTCTTCATCGTCGGCGGCGGCATCTCCAAGCGCGCAGACGAATACCTGCCGCGCATGAAACTGCGCACTCCGATCGTTCCCGCTGAGCTGAAGAACGAGGCCGGCATCGTGGGCGCTGCCTTGGAGATCGCCGTCAAGCACGACCTGGCGAAGTAGACCCGGGCGGGCAGCGGTAAGCGCGGCCCGCAGAAGCGCGTTGCCTGTATCAACACCGAAGGCGGCAGACCCTGTGTCTGCCGCCTTCGGTGTTCTACATAAAGCTGATGTTTTCACTGGAGCCGGTGGCGGCTGCGGCTTCCCCTCCGCTGCCGCCACCGGAGACTTTAGAGCGTGCTCTTCGCGGTGTTCTTGGCCTCGGTGTTCTTAGCCTCGGCGTTCTTGACCTCGGGACTCTTGCCTTCGGGAATCTTGCCTTCGGAGCCCGCGCCCTCCGCGTTGCCTGTTGCTGCCTTGGCCTCGGCGTCCGACTCGTGCCGGAGCAGCGCAATGGCGGATTCGAAATCCTCAAGTGATTCAAAGGCCTGATAAACACTGGCGAAACGGAGGTAGGCCACCTTGTCCAGCTTCTGCAGCGGCCCGAGGATGATCAGCCCAACCTCGTGGGCGTCGATTTCGGCCGCCCCGGAGGCCCGGATGTTCTCCTCGACTTCCTGCGCCAGCATCGCGAGGTCGTCTTCGCTGACTGGCCGGCCCTGGCAGGCCTTGCGGACACCGTTGATGACCTTGCTGCGGCTGAAGGGCTCGCCCACGCCAGAGCGTTTGATCACGGACAGGCTGGTGGTTTCCACGGTGGTGAAGCGGCGGCCGCATTCGGGGCACTGCCGGCGGCGGCGGATGGCTGAACCGTCGTCGGCCATCCGGCTGTCCACCACGCGTGAGTCAGGGTTGCGGCAAAACGGACAATACACGTTTTCCTCCCCTTCCTCCCCTTCACGGGGAAGCCCTTATCAGCCCATTACCGAAGCTTCTTCCGGCAACCAGTCTATGGCCATATATAGCCGAATAACAAGCCTGTAATTACTACATGTAGTGGGCTGTCCCTACATGTAGTGGTCAGCTCACCGCTTGAAACCGGACCGTGACCGCGTCGCCGTGAGCGGGGAGGTCCTCAGCGCCGGACAGGCTGACAATGTGACCACTGACCTGCCCCAGCGCAGCCTCCGAGTAGTTGATCACCTGAATGGCGCGCAGGAACGTGGTCACGTTCAGCCCGGACGAAAACGCCGCGGTACCGCTCGTGGGTAGCACGTGGTTGGAGCCGGCGCAGTAGTCGCCAAGGCTGACCGGGCTGTAGTCGCCGACGAAAATGGCGCCCGCATTCCGGATCCGCGCCGCCACGGCAGGGGCGTCCACGGTCATGATCTCCAGGTGCTCGGCCGCGTAGGCGTCGCACGCGGCGATCCCCTGGTCGAGGCCGTCAACAAGCACGACGCCGGACTGCGGGCCTGAAAGTGCCTCGCGGACACGCTGACTGTGCTTGGTGGATGCTGCCTGCCGCTCCAGCTCCTCACGGACTTGCGCGGCCAGTTCGACAGAATCCGTAATCAGGACGGAGGCGGCCTTCGGGTCGTGCTCGGCCTGGCTGATCAGGTCGGCAGCGACGAAGGCCGGGCGGGCCGAAGAGTCCGCGAGGATGGCAATTTCCGTGGTGCCCGCCTCGGAATCGATCCCCACCACGCCCTTGACGAGTCGCTTGGCCGTGGCCACGAAGATGTTCCCGGGCCCGGTCACGACGTCGACGGGTTCGAGTGCGGGAGTCCCTAATGCGCCGGGCACGCCGTAGGCGAAGGCGGCGATCGCCTGGGCACCGCCGATCGCATAGACCTCGTCAATCCCGAGCAGCGCCGCAGCGGCCAGGATGGTGGGGTGCGGAAGGCCGCCAAAGTCCTTCTGCGGCGGCGAGGCGAGTGCGATCGATTCCACGCCGGCAGCCAGCGCCGGAACCACATTCATGATCACCGACGACGGGTAGACCGCCAGGCCGCCCGGAACGTAGAGGCCGACGCGTGCCACGGGCACCCACTTCTGGCTCACCACTGCGCCGTCGCCCAGGGAGATATCGACGTCGGCCGGGCGCTGGCCGTCCGCAAACCGGCGCGCCCGGCTGATCGACTCCTCAAGCGCCGAACGCACGGCAGGGTCCAGGCTGTCCAGCGCTGACTGCAGCGCCTCGCCCGGAACCCGCGGATGCGTCTGCTCGACGCCGTCGAACGTCCGGGCGAAGTCAGCAAGGGCGGCAAAGCCGCGCTGGCGGACGTCCGTGATGATGTCGGTGACCTTCTGCTCGGCGTCTGCGACTGTCTGCTGCCGTGCCCGCGGCACCGCCTCGCGGAGTTCGGCCAGGCTGAGACTGCGGCCGCGCAGGTCAACGGTGCGGAAATCGACGACGGGGGCATTCGGGCGTGCCTGGCTGTTTACGTTCGTGGAGCTGTCCGGAGAAGTGGTCACCCGTTCATTTTACGCGCCGCGGCCCCGCGCCCCGACGAGTGTTACTGCCACGTTCGGCCGTCGGCGGTGTCGCCGTCGGGGTCCTGGTCCACGGAGGCGCGGAGGAGGCTGATGATGCGCAGGACGAAGAAGCCGGCGGCGACGGCCGCGGGCCAGAGGACAAGGACAGTCAGGGACCGGAGTGAGAAGGCCACACTGGCGTTGGCCGATGTGTCCTGCGGGCTTCCCAGCCAGAGGCCCGCCAGCACGCCGGTCTGCCATGCCAGGACGGCTGCCGCTGCGCTTGCCGCAACCGAAAGCAGAAGGAACCGCCGCGTCCCGCCGTCGCGGCGGCCGGACAACAGCACAGCCACCAGGCAGCCCGCGAACACAAACAGTCCTGCCAGGACCAGGTCCCGGGGCAGCCAGCCCTGGCTGTTGGTTCCGGACGACAGCGCGGAGTTTCCCGAGATGAGGTTTTGCCCGCCCGGGGCCAGGAGCCACCAGAGGAGCCCGGCGGGGATGCCGGCACCGACGATTCCGGCCGCCCACGCGTAGCCCCTGCCGGGCCGCCGTCGGGCGCCGTGGGCCTCGTGGGAGGAGCGGACCGGAGGGACGGGTGCAGGGTGGGTCATGAAGAAACGCTAACAAATGTTATTTGGCAAATGTTGGCCGGCATTCCGCGCCGCGTGTCTGCCCGTCAAGGGAATCTCCCATCCGCCCGGAAGCCCCATAGTCTTGTACTAGAGACTCAATCGGCACGGATGCAGTAGGGAGATCGATTCCAGTGACCTCAGATGATGTCGCCTTCGAGGGCACGTTCAAGGAGATGTTCCGCCGGCACGCTGCGGGCGTGGCCATCATCACCGTGAACTACGACGGCGTCCCCTACGGATTCACGGCAACCTCCGTTGCCTCGCTTTCAGCCAAACCGCCGCGCTTCACCTTCAACATGGCGCGCAGTTCCAGCTCGTGGCCGGCCGTGGCCAACACCACGTACATCGGCGTCCACATGCTCGGGCTGGAGAACCAGGAACTGGCCGACCGGTTCGCGCGCACCAAGGAACGCTTCGCCGGGGACCACTGGGCCCACGGACCCCATGACGTGCCGGTGCTCAAGGACGTTGCCGGCTGGCTCATCGGCAAGATCCAGATGCGCTTGTCGTTTGAGAACAACGCCGTCGTGGTGGTCGAAGTGGTGGAGGGCCAGGTCGGCGAGGACGGCACCCCGCTGCTGTACCACTCCGGAACCTACGGGCAGCCGGTTCCGCTGGACTACGAAATCTGACCTGCACCGAAATCTGACCTGCACCGGAGTCCGGTGCAGGCAACAGCGAGGTCCGGGACAGCTACGCGTCCAGGCAGGCCGGTCCCAGCAGCACCTTCAGGTCCCCGAACAGCGACGGATTGGGGTTCACCCGCAGGTGCACGGGAAGCGCCATGACCTCGATGCGGCTGTCGCCCTGCAGGTTCACCCGCACCTCGGAGTTGCCCCGGTGGTTGCGCAGCACGTCCCCCAGTTCCGTGACCACGGCTTCGGTGGCCTTGTGCGTCTGCATGGTGATCACCAGCGGCCCGTTGGTGCCCTGGCTGAGGTCCGGCACGGAGAGCTCCATGCAGTTCAGGGTCACGGCACCGTCGTCGCGCCGCTGCAGCCGGCCCTTGACCACCACGATCAGGTCCTCGGCGAGAACCGAGGCAATCGGCCCGTAGACCTGGCCGAAGAACATGACTTCCATGGAACCGCCGAGGTCCTCGATCTCCGCCCGGGCATAGGCGTTGCCGCTGGCCTTAGCGATCCGGCGACTCAGCGACGTGATCATGCCCGCGATGGTGATGATGGCGCCGTCGTGCGGCCCGTCCTCCGCGATGATGGAGGTGATGGACTGGTCGGCGTGCTGGCTCAGGACCCCTTCCAGGCCCTGCAGCGGGTGGTCGGAGACGTACAGGCCCAGCATGTCCCGCTCGAACGCGAGCTTGTCCTTCTTCTCCCATTCCGGCAGGTCGGGAATCTCGATACTGAGCGACGCTTCGGACTCGGCCTCATCGAAACCGGCGAAAAGGTCGAACTGGCCGATCGCCTCGTTCCGCTTGAGGGTGATGACGGAGTCGATGGCTTCTTCGTGGACCATGGCCAGGGCGCGGCGGTGGTGGCCCAGCGAGTCGAAGGCTCCGGCCTTGATCAGGGATTCGATGGTGCGCTTGTTGCACACCACGGCGGGAACCTTCATGAGGTAGTCCTTGAACGAGGTGTACGCGCCCTCGCTCGCGCGGGCCGCCACCATGGCCTCGACTGCGTTGACGCCGACGTTGCGGATGGCGCCCATGCCGAAGCGGATGTCATTGCCGACCGGGGTGAAGTTCAGCGCCGACTCGTTGACGTCCGGCGGCAGTACGGTGATGCCCATGCGCCGGCATTCGTTGAGGTAGATCGCCGACTTGTCCTTGTCGTCGCCGACCGAGGTCAGGAGGGCGGCCATGTACTCCGGCGCATAGTGCGCCTTCAGGTACGCCGTCCAGTAGGAAATCACGCCGTACGCCGCAGAGTGGGCCTTGTTGAAGGCGTAGTCGGAGAAGGGCAGCAGGATGTCCCACAAGGTCTTGACGGCCTCCATGGAGTAGCCGTTGTCCTGCATGCCCTGCGAGAAGCCGGCGAACTGCTTGTCCAGCTCAGACTTCTTCTTCTTGCCCATGGCGCGGCGCAGGATGTCTGCCTGGCCCAGCGAATAGCCGGCCAGCTTCTGCGCCACGGCCATAACCTGTTCCTGGTACACGATCAGGCCGAACGTCCCGCCCAGGATCTCCTTCAGCGGTTCCTCGAGCTCCGGGTGGATCGGGATGACCTCCTGGATCTTGTTCTTGCGCAGGGCGTAGTCGGTGTGCGCGTTGGCGCCCATCGGTCCCGGCCGGTACAGCGCCAGGACGGCGGAGATGTCTTCAAAGTTGTCAGGCTTCATGAGTTTGAGCAGGGACCGCATGGGACCGCCGTCGAGCTGGAACACGCCCAGCGTGTCGCCGCGGGCCAGCAGCTCATAGGACGCCGCGTCATCCAGCTCCAGCGTTTCAAGGTCCAGGTCGACGCCGCGGTTCATCTTGATGTTTTCCAGGGCGTCCGAAATGATCGTCAGGTTTCGCAGGCCCAGGAAGTCCATCTTGATCAGGCCGAGGCCTTCGGACGTCGGATAGTCGAACTGCGTAATGACCTGGCCGTCCTGGAAACGGCGCATGATCGGAATGACGTCGATGATGGGGTCCGAGGACATGATCACGCCGGCCGCGTGCACGCCCCACTGCCGCTTTAGGCCCTCAATGCCAAGTGCGGTCTCGAAAACCTTGGCGGCCTCGGGATCCGTGCTGATCAGCTGCCGGAAGTCCCCCGCCTCGCTGTAGCGCTTGGCATCCTTGTTCTGGATGTCGGCCAGCGGGATGTCCTTCGCCATCACGGCAGGCGGCAGTGCCTTGGTCAGCTGCTCGCCCATGCTGAACGGATACCCGAGCACGCGGGAGGAGTCCTTCAGCGCCTGCTTGGTCTTGATGGTGCCGTAGGTGACGATCATGGCCACGCGCTCGTCACCGTACTTGCGCGTCACGTAGTCGATGACCTCGGAGCGTCGCCGGTCATCGAAGTCGACGTCGAAGTCAGGCATGGAAACGCGGTCCGGGTTGAGGAAGCGCTCGAAGATCAGGCCGTGGTGAAGCGGATCAAGGTCGGTGATGCGCATGGCGTAGGCCACCATGGAGCCGGCGCCCGAGCCACGTCCGGGACCGACGCGGATGCCGTTGTTCTTGGCCCAGTTGATGAAGTCGGCCACGACGAGGAAGTAGCCGGGGAAGCCCATCGAGGTGATGACTTCCAGCTCGTAGTCAGCCTGCTTGCGGACCTTGTCCGGAATGCCCTGGGGGTAGCGGTAGTGGAGTCCCTTGTCGACCTCCTTGACGAGCCAGGAGGTTTCGTCCTCGCCCTCGGGGCAAGGGAACCGGGGCATGTAGTTGGCGCCTGTGTTGAAGGACACCTCGCACCGCTCGGCGATCAGCAGCGTGTTGTCGCACGCCTCGGGGTGGTCGCGGAACAGCTCGCGCATTTCCTGCGGCGACTTCAGGTAGTAGCCGCTTCCGGAGAACGCGAAACGGGAACCGCCGTTGTCGTAGGTGGGTTCGAGCAGCGTCGAGCCGGACTGGATCGCCAGCAGGGCCTCGTGCGCCTTGGCGTCGTGTTCATGCGTGTAGTGAAGGTCGTTGGTGGCAACGAGCGGGAGGTTCAGGTCCTTGGCCAGCCGCAGGAGATCGCCGGTGACGCGGCGTTCAATGTCCAGGCCGTGGTCCATGAGTTCGCAGAAGTAGTTCTCCGCACCAAAGATGTCACGGAATTCCGCAGCGGCTTCCAGGGCCTCGCGGTACTGGCCGAGCCGCAGCCGGGTCTGGACCTCGCCGGACGGGCAGCCGGTGGTGGCGATGAGCCCTTCGGAGTAGGTGTTCAGCAGCTCGCGGTCCAGCCGTGGCCACTTGCCGAACACCGAATCCAGGGAGGCGATCGAGGAGGCACGGAACAGGTTGCGCATGCCCACGTTGTTGTAGCTCAGCAGGGTCATGTGGGTGTACGAGCCACCACCGGAGACGTCGTCCTTGCGCTGGCTCTCGTCGCCCCAGCGGACCCGGCCCTTGTCGCCGCGCGCAGTCCCGGGAGTCACATACGCTTCGACGCCGATGATGGGTTTGATGCCCTTGTCGGTGGCCTTCCGCCAGAAGTCGAAGGCGCCGAAGAGGTAGCCGTGGTCGGTGGTCGCCAGGGCAGGCATGCCGAGCCGCTCGGTTTCCTCGAACAGCTCACCGAGCCTGGCGGCGCCGTCCAGCATCGAGTACTCGGTGTGGGTGTGGAGATGTACGAACGAGTCATTGCTGGAAGTCACCGGACCATTCTAGTGCCGACCCTCTGACAATCAGTGCCGGCGTGCCGCAGGCTCAGGCCTTGCCGGTGCCCAGGACTTCCAGGGCGTAGGCGAGGTCCTCGGGGTACTCGCTGGTCACGGTGACCCGTTCCCCGGTACGCGGGTGGTCAAAGCCCAGTTCACGGGCGTGCAGCCACTGCCGGGTGAGCCCGAGGGTAGCGGCGAGCCGCGGGTCGGCCCCGTAGGTGAGGTCACCGGCACACGGATGGCGGAGCGCGGCGAAATGGACCCTGATCTGGTGGGTCCTGCCGGTTTCCAGGTGCACCTCCACCAGGGTGGCCTTGCCGAACGCCTCGAGGACCTCGTAGTGCGTCACCGACGGCCGGCCGTCCTCGATGACGGCGAAGCGCCAGTCGTGGCCGGGATGGCGACCGATCGGGGCGTCGATGGTGCCCTGCAGGGGATCCGGCAGGCCCTGGACCACGGCGTGGTAGACCTTGTCCACGGTGCGTTCCTTGAAGGCCCGCTTGAGGGCGGTGTAGGCGGGTTCTGTCTTGGCCACCACCATGACCCCCGAGGTCCCGACGTCGAGGCGGTGGACGATGCCGGCACGCTCGGCGGAGCCCGACGTGGAAATGCGGTAGCCGGCCCCGGCCAGTCCGCCGACGACGGTCGGTCCTACCCAGCCCGGGGACGGGTGTGCCGCGACCCCTACCGGCTTGTCGACCACCACAAAGTCGTCGTCATCCAGCAGGATCTTCAGGCCTTCCACAACTTCCTCCACGACTTCAAGGGGATCCCGGCGCTCGGGGACCGTCACGTCCAGCACGGTGCCGGACGCGAGCTTGGCGGACTTCCCCACCGGTTTGCCGCCGCTGACCACGTTGCCTTCGGCTATCAGCGCCGCGGCGGACGAGCGGGACATGCCCATCAGCTTGGCCAGGCCGGCGTCCACGCGGGCCCCGTCCAGCTCCTCGGGGACCACCACGCGCTCAGACATTGTCGGTCCCGTCCCGCTTTTCGACGCTGTGGTGCGAACCGTCAAGGGCGATCCCCCGCAGGGTCAGCAGGCAGATGATGACCACCGAGGACACCACGGCCGAGTCGGCGATGTTAAAGATCGCAAAGTTGGGCAGCTGGATGAAGTCCACCACGTGCCCCATTCCGAATGACGGATCACGGAACAGCCGGTCCGTCAGGTTTCCCAGGGCGCCGCCGAACAGCAGGCCCAGCGCCAGTGCCCACCACGCGGATCCGAGCTTGCGCAGCTGGAACAGGATGGCGGCGGCGACCACCACCATGATGATCGTGAACACCCAGGTCACATTCTCGCCGATGGAGAAGGCCGCGCCGGAGTTCCGGATGTAGTACCAGTGCAGCAGCGGGGGCAGCACCGGAATGCGTTCACCCTCCACCATGGTGCTGGTCACCCACAGTTTGGTGAGCTGGTCGAAGACGTAGGCGAACACTGCCAGCCCGGCGAACAGGGACAGCAGGACGCCGCGCCGGGGCCGCGGTGATGATGAGGCTGGATGCGCTGCGTCAGCGGCAAGGTCGTCAGTCATGGTGCTTTCATTCGGGAACCGTCGTTAATGGCAAAAGCCGGTGGCCGAGGAATCCTCAGCCACCGGCCTTCAGAATACGTGCTAAACGGCGGCGCTGCTGCTTTCGCCGACCTCAGGGGCGGCAACGGAACCCCGGGCGTCCAGGTCGCGCAGCTGGCCCTCGATGTAGGCCTTCAGGCGTGAACGGTAGTCGCGTTCGAAGCCGCGGAGCTGCTCCACCTTGCGCTCGAGAACGGAACGCTGCTGTTCGAGGGCGCCAAGGATCTTGCGGGACTTCTCCTGCGCGTCGTTGACCAGGCTGCTGGCTTCGATCTGTGCTTCAGCGATGATCTTGTCGCGCTGCTGCTGGCCCTCGGACACGTGACGGTCATGCATCTGCTGCGCCATGGCCAGCAGGCCGGCAGCGGACTCGGAGACGTTGCTGCTGGTGACGGCGGGTGCCGGGGCTGCAACGGGTGCTGCCTGCTCGGCTGCCTTCTTCTTGGCAGCATCGGCGGCCTTGGCTTCAGCTTCGGCCTTTGCGCGGGCTTCGTCCTTTTCGGACTTGGACGGCGCGGGGACCTTCTCAACAACAGGGGGGACGGCGGAGGTGGCAGCCGGCGATCCGGAGCCGCCTTCGGCGAGCTTCTTGCGAAGTTCTTCGTTCTCCTGGTTCAGGCGCCGCAGTTCGACGACGATCTCGTCCAGGAAGTCGTCAACTTCGTCCTGGTCATAGCCTTCGCGGAACTTGGTCGGCTGAAAGCGCTTGTTGACAACGTCTTCTGGCGTCAAAGCCATCTGGTCACCTCGTTGGTCTAGTTCGTCAGGAGGCCTTCCGGCCGTCAAAACTACGGTACCTAAATATGGTCTGGTTCCTCTAATTCAACACCGTGGCGTCAAAGAAAAGGCTTTCTGCGCTGAAGCAGCATCCATGAGGATCGGCCCGGCGCGGCAAGCTGATATGAAGTTATGCAAATGACTTGGTGATCGCCATGGCAATGCTCAGGCCGATGAACAGCACCAGAAACCCGAGGTCCAGTGAGACGCCGCCCAGCCGTAGCGGCGGGATAAGGCGCCGAAGAACCTTCAGTGGCGGATCGGTCACCGAGTAGACCGCATGAGCCGCCACCAATGCTACCCCGCGCGGACGCCATTCCCGCGCGAACATCTGAACCCAGTCAAAGACGAGGCGGACAATCAAAGCGACGAAAATGAACAGCAGGACGATATAGACGAGCCCGAATAGTATTCCCATGAGCTAACCCATTGTCTCCATGTTCATCGCGGGCACTACGGTGCCCTGGGATACCGGCCAGGGGATTCCTGCCAGATTATGCTGATCCCCTATTTCAGCACGGATGCCAGGCAGGTGCGTCCCTGCCTGGCATCCGGAGCGCCGTTTTTAGCTTTGGTTGAAGAAGCTGGCCGTGGCCTCGCTGGCTTTCTTGTCATCTCCGATGACTTCAACGTACGACGGCGACAGCAGGAAGACCTTGTTTGTCACGCGCTCGATGCTTCCGCGCAGACCGAAGACGAGGCCGGCGGAAAAGTCGACAAGCCGCTTCGCGTCCGACTCCCCCATGTCCGTTACGTTCATGATGACGGGGATACCGTCACGGAAGCTTTCGCCGATGAGCTTGGCGTCGTTGTAAGAACGCGGATGGATCGTGGTGATCTGCCGCAGTCCGGTGGTCTCTTCACGGCTCGATGCCGCACGCTTAATGGGTGTCACGGGTGCGCGGTATTCCTCTTCGGCAGCTGGTGGCACTTCACGGGTGACCTCTCGGAGCGGCGCCGGCGCGCGGCGCTCTTCACGGTCATGCTCCATTGAGTTGTCCTCGTCCTTTTGCTGGGTGGAAAGCTCAGACTCGTAGTGTTCATCGCCGTCGGCGAGCCCAAGATAGATCATTGTCTTGCGCAGAGCGCCAGCCATGGTCGACTCCTAATCGTGTCCGGAAGCGGGCCGCCCAAAGGTCAAGACAGCATTGGAATCCCCGCCATTCAGTTCCAATACGACAGACGCTACCGCACGGCCGGGCGGGAACCGAGAATATCTGAGCCAATTCGGAGGTGTGTCGCACCGAATCGGACGGCTGCTTCCAGGTCCTGGCTCATGCCGGCGGAAATCCCCGTGGCGCCGGGGAAATCCTGCTGCAGGCCGGTTGAAATGCCCAACAGTTTTTCAAAGGCCCGCTGCGGATCCGCCCCGAGCGGCGCCACCGCCATAACACCTGCGAGGCGGAGACCGCCCGCGGCTTCGAGCTGTTCAGCCAGCTGCGGCACTTCGGCGGGGGTGGCCCCGCCGCGGTGCGCACCGGCGTCGTCGTCCAGGCCCACCTGAATGAAACAGTCCAGGTCGCCGCGTCCGGTCAGTTCCTGCTGGGCGGCCATGGCCCGCTCCAGGGCCGTCACGAGCTGGGAACGGTCCACCGAGTGCACGGCCGAGGCGTAGCGGAGCACCGTCTTGGACTTCTTGCTTTGGAGCTGGCCCACGAAGTGCCAGGTGAGGTCCAGGGCCTGGAGTTCTTCGGCTTTTGCCGACGCCTCCTGGTCCCGGTTCTCGCCGAAATCCCTGACGCCAAGCGCTACCAGCCGGCGGACGTCCTCGGCCGGGTGGAATTTGCTGATCACTATGAGGCTCGGCGGGTTGTTCCCGCGGCCTGCCGCCGCGACGGCTCGGCTGATGCGCTGCCGGACAGCGTCAAGGCGCTCCCCCAGCTGCACTGTCCGGGGATCCTGTAGTGTCCGGGCATCCTGTGTTGTCCGGGCATTCCGGGGTTCCGGGCTGTCAGTCATGGGTCCACACCAGTCCGGCGAATCTGCCGGACCGTGAGTCGCGGCGGTAGGAAAACAAGGACTCGTTTTCAAGCGTGCAGGGCCCCCGGTACTCGATGGGAACGCCGAGGGCGTCGAGCTGGCTGGCGGCGCCGCCGGGCAGGTCGAGCGCCGGCGTCCCCCAGGATGTGGTTGACCATGCGGACGGCAGGTGGGCGGCAACCTCGTCCCGGAGTTCGGCGGGCACCTCATAGCAGTTCCCGCAGACAGACGGGCCGAGCCAGGCGCGGATGTCCGTGGCCCCGGAGGCGCGCATTTGTTGCACCGCCGCCGGAATGACGCCGGAGAACAGGCCGGGCCGGCCGGCGTGAACGGCGGACAGTACAGGCCCGGAAGACCCTGCACCCACGAGGACCAGCGGAATGCAATCCGCCACCATCACCGCAAGCGGGCCGCCGAGGGACACGAGCGCGTCCGCAGTCGGTGCCGGCAGGCCAGCTTCGGCGGCTGTGCCAGCTTCACCGGCTGTTCCAGCCTCAACCGCTGCTCCAGATTCAACTACGAGGGACACTTCGTTGCCGTGGACCTGGTTCATGTACTGGAACCTGCGCGGCGAGATACCGGCGACGTCCTCCAGCCTTGCCCGGCGGCGAAGCACCGCGGCCGCGTCATCGCCCACATGCAGGGCGAGGTTGCCGGCGTTCGTGTCGGTGAACGCCACGGACACGCCAGGCTGCACTTCAGCACGCCACAAAAACAATTCGGAACTCCGGCACTCAGGGTTAGGAAGCAGGGGCAGCTGCCGGGCGGATGTCCGCCCGGCATCCTCCTACTTCAGGAAATCGGGGACGTCCAGGTCGTCAGACCGGCTGCCGGTCAGGTCAGGCTCCACCACCGACGGAAGGTCGACGTCGAAACCCGAGTCAGCAGGGACAGCGGACGGGCGCTGCTGGCCCCAGCTGCTGAGGCCTGCCGCGCCGACACCGGCGTGCACGGGCTGAACGTGGACCTGCTGACTGCCCGCGGAGGGCTGGCTCTGCGGGGCGGCCGCCGGAACGGCGGGCCGCTGCGGTGCAGCCTGCGGCTGCGACTGGTCCATGGACGGCGAGGTGGCCTTGACGTCGTCGAAGCCGGCTGCGATGACGGTGACGCGGGCTTCGTCGCCCAGGGCGTCGTCGATGACCGCACCGAAGATGATGTTGGCCTCGGGGTGGGCAACTTCCTGCACCAGGCGCGCAGCCTCGTTGATCTCGAACAGTCCGAGGTCGGAGCCGCCCTGGATCGACAGCAGGACACCGTGGGCGCCGTCGATGGACGCTTCGAGCAGCGGGGAGGCGATTGCGAGCTCTGCTGCCTTGACCGCGCGGTCCTCGCCGCGCGCGGAGCCGATACCCATCAGGGCAGACCCTGCGCCCTGCATGACGGATTTCACGTCGGCGAAGTCAAGGTTGATCAGGCCGGGCGTGGTGATGAGGTCCGTGATGCCCTGCACGCCGGACAGCAGGACCTGGTCGGCGGAGCGGAAGGCGTCCAGGACGGAGACGTTGCGGTCGCTGATGGACAGCAGGCGGTCGTTGGGGATCACGATCAGGGTGTCCACCTCGTCGCGCAGGGCGTCGATGCCCGCCTCGGCGGAGCCTGCACGGCGCCGGCCTTCGAAGGTGAACGGACGGGTGACCACACCGATGGTCAGGGCGCCAAGGGAGCGCGCAATGCGGGCAACGACCGGCGCACCGCCGGTTCCGGTGCCGCCGCCTTCACCTGCGGTCACGAAGACCATGTCGGCACCGCGGAGGACTTCCTCAATCTCGTCAGCGTGGTCCTCGGCAGCCTGCTTGCCGACCTCGGGGTTTGCCCCGGCACCCAGCCCGCGCGTCAGTTCCCGTCCGACGTCGAGCTTGACGTCGGCATCGCTCATCAGGAGGGCCTGGGCGTCGGTGTTGATTGCTATGAATTCAACGCCGCGGAGACCCACCTCGATCATGCGGTTGACTGCGTTCACGCCACCGCCGCCGATGCCGACGACCTTGATGACGGCCAAGTAATTCTGCGGAGCTGCCACGTTACGTGTCCCTTGTTAGTGTCCTATTGCGAAAACTGATGGAGTCGAGCTTGAAGCCCTGAACCTTAACCTTCCAGTTGAAGGTTATAGTTATGTCAAGTAACTCATGTCTGTGACGCTATTTCCTCTGCTGGCTACATTCAATAACCGCCACCGCGTGTCGTCCTAATCCCCGTGAAATACACGGGTGCCGTGCGTCAGGATCACGCAAGATCACCGCGTCACCGGATGCCGCGGCACGCTTACGTCATAAGTGCTGACCGGGTTGAGGGGATCTGCCGGCACTTTGAGCAGCGCCTCCAGCACCCGGGCCTTGAGTTCCTTCTCCCCCGCGTTGCCCCAGATGACGGTCTGGCCATCCAGGAGCTTCAGTTCCACTGCGTCGACGGACTTGGCGGAGGCGTTGGAGAGTTTGGCAAGCACGTTGGCCGGGAGCGCGCCGAGGACCTCGGCCGTGGCCTGGAACAGGTCCTTGCCGATGGTGCCTGCGCCGCCGTCAATCAGAGGCAGCTTCACGGAGGCGGGGTCTGCGGTGGTGCCGAGGCGCACGCCGTCGACGTCCACGAGCATGTAGTCCTTGCCGCGCTTCACGAGGGCAACGGGCACGCGTTCCTGGACCTGCACCGCCAGGACGGACGGCGGGTGGGCCTGGGTGGTGACCGACTTGATCTGGACAAGCGGCTTCAGCAGCGCGTCGACCTCGGAATCGCTGACCTGCGGCAGCGGCTTGCCCAGAATTGGCTTGAGCGCCGCCTGCACCTGGGCGGGTTTGAGGAGCTTGGTGCCGGTGATGCTCACGCTTTGGACCGCCAGCACCGGGGAATAGACGGCGGCAACGATGAGCCCCGCCACGAGGGCAGCCGTGATACACACGGCAACCAGGATGTTGCGCCTGATGCGCCGGCCCCGGGGTTCGGGAAAGGCCAGCACATTGTCCTGCCCGGCGGTGTCCGGTGCATTGGCATCCGGTCCCGGCTTGGCAGGTCCCGGGCTTTTGAGCCGCGGCCAGGGGGCCTTGGCTGGTTTGGCCTGCGTCTTGCCCTTCGGTGCAGTGTTGCCCTTCGGTGCGGTGTTGCCCTGCGGCGCGGCGGCCTGCACCTTCGACGCAGTGCTGCCCTTCGGCGCGGCGGCCTGCACCTTCTCCTGTGCCGTTCCCTCCGGGACGCCCTTGGTGGCGGTGATCACGGCCAGCGTGCCGCCGTCGGGACGAGCGGCAGCCTCCCGGCCCGCAGTCCCCCGGCCCGCGGTGTCCCCGCTGCCCGTGTCCCGGGCGGCGGGCTTGGCAGGACGGTACGTGGGACGCCTGGTGCTAGCCACCGAGGGACTCCACGATGAGTGGCCCGTAGGCGGTGACGTCCCCGGCGCCGGCGGTCAGGATGATGTCCCCTGGCCCCGCGGCGGAGGCCAGGGCGGCAACGGCCTCGTCGCCGCCCACCAGGCCGCTGCCTGCGCCGAGATGCTCGGTGATGAGCGCGCTGGTGACACCCGGGATGGGATCCTCGCGGGCCGGGTAGATGTCGAGCACCAGGGCAGTGTCGGCGGCCCTGAGTGCGTCGGCAAACTCTGCGGCAAACTCCCGGGTCCGGGAGAACAGGTGCGGCTGGAAGAGGACATGGACCTTGTGGTCGCCGGCCACGGACCTGGCCGCCGCCAGGGCTGCCCGCACCTCCGTGGGATGGTGGGCGTAGTCGTCGTAGACGCGCACGCCCCTGCCCTCCCCCTTGTATTCGAAGCGCCGCGACGCGCCGGAGAAGGCGGCCAGGGCGGAGGCAGCGGCCTGCGCGTCCACACCGAGTTCGAGGGCCACCGCCATGGCGGCAGCAGCGTTCAGCGCATTGTGCCGTCCCGGGACCTGCAGTGCCAGCGGGAACCGGCCGCCCGCCGTCGTAATCGCCACCTTGCCCGGGCCGCCGTCGTCGAGCCGGAGGTCTGCGGCCTCAGAGGTGCCGTAGAGGACAACGCGGGCCTTGCCCCGCTCGCGGGTGCGCAGCGCCAGCGCATGCGCGCCGGCGTCGTCCGCACAGGCCACCAGCACGCCGTCCGCCGGCAGCAGTGCCGTGAAGCGGTCGAAGGATTCGTACACGGCCTCGGCGGTACCGTAGTGGTCGAGGTGGTCCGGTTCCACGTTGGTGACGACGGCGATCTGCGGACGGTAGTTCAGGAACGAACCGTCGGATTCGTCCGCCTCAGCAACGAAAACCTGGGAGCTGCCGTTCGCCGCGTTGACGCCGAGCGCCGGAACATTGGCGCCGATCGCGAACGACGGGTCAAGGCCTGCGCCCTGCAGCAGCACGGTGATCATGGACGTTGTGGTGGACTTCCCGTGGGTTCCGGCCACGGTCACCACGAGGTCATCTCCCATGGTGGCGGCCAGGGCTTCGGAGCGGTGCAGCACCGGCAGGCCGGCGGCCCGGGCGGCCTCCAGTTCGGGGTTGTCGGCGCGGATCGCCGATCCTGCCACGACGGTCTGGGCGTCGCCGAGGTTGCCGGCGCCGTAGCCCACGCAGATCCGGGCGCCGGCCGCGGCGAGCTCGTTCATGACCGGCAGGTCTTTCGCATCCGTTCCGCTGACGGGAATTCCGCGCGCCACCATGATTCTGGCGACCGCGGACATGCCCACGCCCCCGATCCCGATGAAGTGCACGCGGCCCAGTGCTTCCTGGCTGGGTGCTGCGTTGGTGGTCATTTGGATACCGCTTCCAGTACGAGGTCGGCCATGAGCTGGTCGGCATTTCGGATGCCAAGGTTCTCCGCGTTCGCCGCCATCGCGTCGAGGCGGGAACGGTCGGTCAGCAGCGGGATGAGGCTGGTGCGGACCCATTCGGGGGTGAAGTCCCGGTCCGCCACCAGCAGGGCGCCGCCCGCTTCCACCAGTCCGCGGGCGTTCAGCGCCTGCTCACCGTTGCCGATCGGCAGCGGCACGAAGACCGCGGGAACGCCGACGGCGGCGACCTCGCTTACCGTGGCAGCGCCGGAACGGGCGAGCAGCAGGTCAGCCGCGGCGTAGACGGTTTCCATGCCGTCGACGTACTCAAGCTGGCGGTAGCCGTCGGCACTGAGCGCGTTGCCTTCTGAGTCCGCCACGGACTTGCCGCGGCCGGTGATGTGGATGGTCTGGACGCCGGCCCGGGACAGCGCTTCGAGCGAGGCCGCCACGGTGCGGTTGATGCTTTGCGCCCCGGACGAGCCTCCGGTGACGATGAGCACTGGTTTTTCAGGCTGCAGGTCCAGGCTGCGCAGGGCGCCGTTCCGCGCCGTTGCCCTGACCATGGCCGAGACTTCGCGGCGCATGGGCATGCCCACGTGGCGGGCGTTGCGGAGCGGGGTGCCGGCGAACGCCACTGCCACGTGCCGGCTCAGCCGCGCGCCGACCCGGTTGGCCAGGCCCGGCCGGGTATTGGCTTCGTGGATGACGATGGGGATCTTCCGCCGCCAGGCAGCAAGGTACATCGGCGTGCACACGTACCCACCCACACCGACGAGGACGTCGGCTGCGGCGTCGTCGAGGATCCGCCCGGCCTGCCGGACGGCCCCGGCGAGGCGTCCCGGGAGGCGGAGCAGGTCCGCGGAGGGCTTCCGCGGGAACGGGACACGGTCGATGGTGGCCAGTTCCAGCCCGGCAGCCGGGACCAGCCTGGTCTCCATGCCGGCGGCCGTTCCAACGGCGAGCAGCCGGGCGTCGGGGCGGGCATCGCGGATAGCGGCGGCAATGGCCAGCAGCGGGTTGATATGGCCTGCTGTTCCGCCGCCGGCGAGGACCACGGACAATGACTCAGTTTTCATCAGGTGCTGGTTACGCTTTCGTACGGGATTTCTTGCGCCCGGGCAGCCGCAACGGGCCGAGTATCTTACGGGGCCGGATGTTGGGCGCCATTTGTTCCCGGGCCAGTGACAACACTACGCCGATCGCGCAGAGCGACATCAGCAGCGCCGAACCGCCATAGGAGATGAAGGGCAATGGAACGCCGATCACCGGCATCAGGCCAGTGACCACGGCCATGTTGACCGTCCCCTGGCCCAGCAGCCACACCATGATGGTTCCGGCAAGGACCCGGTGGAACAGGTCCTCCTGTGCCACCACCACGCGGTAAATGGCGGCGCCCAGGATGGCGAACAGGACCAGTACGACGACGGTCCCCACCAGGCCGAGTTCCTCACCGATGATGGCGAAGATGAAGTCGTTGTGGGCTTCGGGGATCCAACTGTATTTCTGCCGGCTCTGTCCGAGCCCGACGCCGAACCAGCCGCCCGAGGCGAGCCCGTAGAGGCCGTTGGTGGACTGGTAGTTGGCGTCGATGCCGTCGCCGCAGCTCTGGCCGGTCCACCACGAGGTGATGCGGCAGACCCGGTTGGAGCTGGTCATGGCCATGAACGCTATGACCGCGCCCAGGCCCACTGCCGCGAACCCGAAGAGGTAGAGGCGCACCCCGGCGAAGAAGAGGGCGGCGGCCGTGATGAGCATGATGATCATGCCGGTGCCGAGGTCGTTTCCGACCAGAACGAGTCCAATGATCCCGCCGGCTATGGGGACCACAGGGACCACTGCGTGTCCCCAGTGGTGCAGCAGCGACGCCTTCTTGGCCAGGACGGTGGCCATCCACAGGGCCAGGGCAAGCTTGGCTGCCTCGGAGGGCTGCAGGGTGAAGAACCCGCCGACGTCGATCCAGTTCTTGTTGCCGTTGACGCTGGTTCCAATGACCAGTACGAGGGCCAGCAGGGCATAGGCGATGATGATGCCCAGCCACGCGAGCCGCTTCAGCCACACGACGTTGATGCGGGACAGCATGAACATGCAGAAAATGCCGATGCCGGCGAACAGGCCCTGTTTGAGCGCCGCCGTGTACGGCGACTCACCCGCGGCAATGGCCTCCACACTGGAGGCCGAGAGCACCATCATGATGCCGATGGCGGTCAGGGCCAGCGTGGTGCCCAGGATGAGGTAGTAGGTGGAGCCGTTGCGCGACTTCCCGTTTCCCTCAAGGGCGGACCAGAAGCGCCTGTACCACCGTTGCAACCGGCCGCTGGTGGGAATCCTGGAGGCCGGCGGCGTCGATGCAGCACCCGGTCCGGGTTTCTCCCCCGCCCGCTGCCGGGCGGCTGCCGGACGTGTGGGTGTGCTGACCATTCTTACTCCTTGCCGGTCCGGGCCTCCCCTTCCACGAGCTCGCGGACCGCGGCAATGAAGGCGTCGCCACGGTGAGCGTAGGAAGAGAACTGATCCATGGATGCAGCAGCCGGGGCCATCAGCACAGTGTCACCCGAGGCGGCGAGCTGTGCCGCCGATGCGACGGCCCGTGCCATCACTGCCTCCCCGGTTTCTGCTGAATCCGGTGCGGCGTCTTGTCCGGTTCCGGCAGACTGCACAATTTCAGTGTGGCCTGCGGCCTGCCGGATGACGGGGACATCCGGTGCGTGTCGCTGCAGGGACTCTTCCAGTGTCGCCGTGTCCTTGCCAATGAGCACCACGGCTTTCAGGCGGCGTGCATGGTCGCGGACCAGGTCGTCGTAGCTGACGCCCTTGGACAGGCCGCCGGCAATCCACACCACGGTGTCGAAGGCGGCCAGGGACGCGGAGGCGGCGTGCGGGTTGGTGGCTTTGGAGTCGTTGATCCACAGAACGCCGTGCTGCTTGGCGACCGGCTGGATGCGGTGGCTTCCGGGGATGTAGGCCTGCAGCCCCTCGCGCACGTGCTCGGGGCTGACGCCGTAGGCGCGCACCAGGCCGGCGGCGGCCAAGGCGTTGGCCACCATGTGGCGCGGGGCCACCGGGCCGAGGTCGGACATGGACGCCAGTTCGACGGCGCTGTCCTTCCGCTCGGCGATGAAGGCCCGGTCCACGAGCAGGCCCTCCACGACGCCGAGCATGCTGATGGCCGGCGTGAGGGTGGTGAACGCCACGGCGCGGCAGCCCTCCACCACGTCAGCGTCTTCCACCATGCGTTCGGTTTCGATCTGCTCGTCGTTGTAGATGCAGGCCTTCTGCGTGTTTTCGTAGATCTTGGCCTTGTCGGCCAGGTAGGACTCGTAGGAGCCGTGCCAGTCCACGTGGTCCTCGGCGACGTTGAGGCACACGCTGGCCACCGCCGAGACGGAGTGGGACCAGTGCAACTGGAAGCTGGAGAGCTCCACCGCGAAGACGTCGTACTCCACCGGGTCACGCAGGGCATCGAGGATGGGAGTGCCGACGTTGCCCACTGCGATCGCTTTCAGGCCCGCGGCCCGCAGCATGGACTCGGTCAGGCCGACCGTCGTCGTCTTGCCGTTGGTGCCGGTGATGGTGAGCCAGTCGGCGGTCTTCCGGCCCTCGCGGACGCGCAGGCGCCAGGCGAGTTCGACGTCGCCCCAGACCGGGATGTGGGCACGGGCGGCGGCCGCGAGCAGGGCCTGGTCCGGACGCCAGCCGGGCGAGGTGACCACGAGGTCCGGCTTCAGGCCGTCGATCTTCGGCAGGGTGCGGACGGCATCCTCCCCCAGGAGGACGTCGGCCGCGCCCACGATCCGCAGCGTGTCCGCCTTGGCCTGCGCGGTTTCCGTGGTGGCGCCGTCGACCACCACCACGCGGGCGCCGAGTTCGATCAGCGTGTCCGCGGCCGCGAAGCCCGACACACCGATCCCGGTGACCACGACGCGCAGTCCAGCCCAGTCGGAGTCCCAGCTGACCAGGCCGCTGAGCCTGGCCGGCCCCGTTAGGGGCGCACCGGATACTTCAGCGCGGGATTCGGAGCCGTTCACAGGAGGACCACCCATTCTGCGTAGAAGATGCCAAGGCCCGCGGCGACGAACAGGCCGGCGAGGATCCAGAACCGGACTACCACGGTGACCTCCGCCCAGCCCTTGAGTTCGAAGTGGTGCTGCAGCGGCGCCATCTTGAAGAAGCGCTTGCCCTTGGTCACCTTGAAGTAGCCCACCTGGATGATGACGGAGAGCGTGATGAGGACGAACAGGCCACCGATGAAGGCGAGGAGCAGTTCGGTGCGGGAGAGGATGGCGAACCCTGCGATGGCGCCGCCGATCGCGAGGGAGCCGGTGTCACCCATGAAGATTTTGGCCGGTGAGGTGTTCCACCACAGGAAGCCCACCAGCGCGGCGCTCATGATCGCCGCAAGAAGCGCCAGGTCCAGCGGATCCCGGACGGAATAACAGCCCCCGCCCGCCTGACGCGGCGAGCCGCAGGCCTGGTTGCTCTGCCAGATGCCCATCAGCGTGTAGGCGCCAAAGACCATGACCGCGGCGCCCGCGGCCAGTCCGTCCAGTCCGTCGGTGAGATTGACCCCGTTGGTGGCGGCGGTAACGATCAGGTTTGACCACAGCACAAAGAGGATCGCGCCAAGCACGGTGCCGCCGAACGCCAGGTCCAGCCACGGGATGTCACGGACCAGCGAGATCTTGGTGGACGCCGGGGTAAGGCCGTCCGTATCCGGGAAGTACAGAGCCATGACGGCGAAGATGATGCCTACCGCCGCCTGGAGGATCAGCTTCGCCTTGGCGTTCAGGCCCAGGCTGCGCTGCCGGGAAATCTTGATGAAGTCGTCCAGGAAGCCCACCAGGCCCATCCCCACCATCAGGAACAGCAGGAGCAGTGCCGAGGCCGACGGCCCGGCCGACCGGGGGTTCATGAGCCACATGATGAGGTGCGTCAGGCCGTAGCTCAGCAGGACTGCGCCCACCACCACTGTGCCGCCCATGGTGGGCGTACCGCGTTTGGTGTGGTGTGAGGTGGGTCCGTCATCGCGGATGAACTGGCCGTAGCTCTTACGGACCAGCAGGCGGATGAACAGCGGCGTACCCACCAGAGCCAGCAGCAGGGCCAGGCCAGCGCCGATCAGTAGTGCAATCACAGCAGCTCGCTCCCTTCATTGGCATTTGTGGGGGTGGCGTGTGGGGGTAATGCTATCCGATCACCCAAATGGCGCAGTCCGACGCTGTTCGAGGACTTGAAGAGCACCAGGTCGCCGGGTTCGAGCTGCTCCTGGAGCAGTTCGTAGGCCTCGTCAACCGTCTCGGCGAAGATGCATTCATCGCCCCAGGACCCTTCCTGCACGGCGGACACGTAGAGCGAACGCGCTTCCCGGCCGACCACGAGGAGGCGGGAGATGTTCAGCCGCACCACCTGCGTGCCGACGGCGGTGTGCTCGCGGATGGAATCGTCTCCCAGTTCCAGCATGGCCCCGAGCACGGCCCAGGTGCGGCGTCCGCGGCCGAGGTCGGCCAGCGTGCGCAGGGCCGCCCGCATGGATTCCGGGTTGGCGTTGTAGGCGTCGTTGATGACGGTGACGCCGTCGGGCCGCTCAGTCCGCTCCATACGCCAGCGGCTGGCCGCGGACTGCGAACTGAGGGAGGCGCTGATTCTGTCCGCCGGTACACCGGCCGCGTGCGCGGCCGCCGCGGCGGCGAGGAGGTTTGCCACGTGGTGTTCGCCGATGAGTTTGCTGCTGACCCGGACCGTGGGCTCCCCCGGCACTTCGAGGTCGAACTCCGGGTTGCCCGAGGCGTTGGTGTCCAGGTTGGCGGCCCGGACAGCAGGAGCGTCCGGATCAGCATCCCGGGAGGAGAAGCCCAGCACATTCCCGCGGGTCCGGGCGGCCATGGCGGCAACGCGGGGATCGTCAAGGTTCAGCACGGCGGTGCCCGCGGCGGGTACGGCCTCGGCGAGCTCGCCCTTGGCGGCCGCGATGTTTTCCACGCCGCCGAACTCCCCGGCGTGGGCTGTTCCCACGCAGAGCACCACGCCGATCTCCGGCCGGACCATGTCGGCCAGGTAGCGGATGTGTCCGACGCCGGTGGCCCCCATCTCGATGACCAGGAACCGGGTGTCAAAGCCCGCCTGGAACACGGTGAGGGGCACGCCGACCTCGCCGTTGTAGGAACCCTGCGGTCCAACGGTAGGCGCCTCGGCCGACAGGATTCCCGCGAGCAGGTCCTTGGTGGTGGTTTTCCCTGCCGAACCGGTGATGCCGATGACGGTCAGCTGTTCACCCGCCGACTCACGGTGTTGCCTGATCCGCCGGACCGCCTCAGCCGCGAGGGCGCCCATGGCCAGAACCGCATCCTCGACGACAACGGACGGATGGGTCCGGCCGGCGTCGTCCTTGATTTCGCGCTCGGTAAGGGCAAGAACCGCGCCGCGGTCAAAGGCCGCACCCACGAAGCTGTGCCCGTCTGCGCTTTCGCCCGGTTTGGCGACATAGAGGGAGCCGGCAACGGCCTCCCGCGAGTCGGTCACCACGGATGAGGGGGTGACGCCGGGGTCGGCAAGCAGCCGGCCATTGGTGATTTCGGCGATTTCCGCCGCAGTTAGTTCAATCATGTCGGTCTAGGACTCTATCCCGTCGTCTTGGAGAACGGTGAATCCTCGTGCCGTCAAGGCGTTCCGTAGTTCCACCCTGTCGTCGAGGGCAAGGTTCACTCCCTTGACTTCCTGCCACACTTCGTGCCCGCGCCCGGCGACCAGGATGGTGTCCTCCGGAGCGGCCAGGTTGACTGCTTCACGGATGGCAGCATCGCGGGGGAAAACTTCCATGATTTTGCAGTCAAGCCGCTCGGCTTCCTTGGCGTCTGTCGCACCGACCAGCACTTCGGCGCGGATGGCCGCGGCGTCCTCATCGTGGGGGTCGTCGTCGCTGACGATCACGACGTCGGCGAGCCGGGCTGCGGTCGCGCCCATGGACGGGCGCTTGCCCTGGTCGCGCTGGCCGGTGGCGCCGAAAACCACGATCACCCTGGACGCGGGCTCCGCGGACCGGACGGCCTCCAGGGCGCGTGCCAGTGCATCCGTGTTGTGCGCGAAGTCGACGACGGCGGCCGGCCGGGCGGAGACCAGCTGCATGCGGCCGGGCACCGCGACGGTGAACGGATCCCGGGCATCGAGTGCCGCCTGCACTTCGGCAGGGTCTGCACCGCCGGCGAGCACCATGGTCAGGGCCAGCGCCGCGTTGGAGACGTTGAACGCGCCGGGCAGGCCCGTGTGCACGCGGAGTTCCAAGCCGTTCCGGCCGCGGAGGGTGAATTCCGTACCGAGGCCGCGAGGCTTGGGGGCGGTGACGGTCCAGTCAGCGGCTGCTGATCCGGCCGCCGGCCCGCTGCCGGGCTGGAGGGTTGCGAGCGAGGTGACCGGAAGCTCAGTCTGGGCGGCGAGCCGCCGTCCCCACTCGTCGTCGACCGTCACGACGGCGGCACGGGCGCGTTCGGCGGTGAACAGCTCCGCTTTGGTTCGGAAGTACTCCTCCATGGTGCCGTGCAGGTCCAGATGATCCTGGGTAAGGTTGGTGAAACCGACGACGTCGAAGACCACACCGTCCACGCGGCGGAAGGACACCGCGTGCGAGGAGACCTCCATGGATGCGGCGTCAAGGCCGCGTTCCCGCATGAGGGCAAGCAGGGCGTGGACATCGGTGGATTCCGGGGTGGTCAGGAGGCTCGGAATCGGGTCCCCGCCGGCCAGGATCTCGATGGTGCCGATGAGCCCGGTCTTCTTGCCCATCGCCTGCAGCAGGGCATTGATGAAGTACGTGGTGGTGGTTTTTCCATTGGTGCCGGTCACGCCAAACACCGAGGGGCCCGGGAGGTCTGCGTCCTGGCTCCGGTAGATCAGCCTGGACAGGCGGCCCACCACGCTGCGGGGCTCCGCCACCACCAGCACGGGCACAGCGAGGTCCGAGCCGACGGCCAGAAGCCGCGCGCCGGCGTCGTCCGTTAGAACTGCAGCCGCGCCGGCCTCGATCGCCGTCGCGGCGAAGTCGGCACCGTGCCGCGCCGCTCCCGGCAGGGCAACATAAAGGTCTCCGCGTTCCACGGAGCGGGAGTCGAGCGAGATGCCGGTGACCTGAACGGACTCGGAGGCCGGGGGCACGGGAACACCCACTGACTGGCCGATGACACCCAGTTCGACGGCGGCGACGGCGGTGGGCCGGAAGCCGCTCTTGGATGCCTGCCCCTCCGGGGCGTCGGCAGTGCCGGGGTCATGGTGCTGTGACAACTGGATCTCCGTTGGTGCTAGCGGACCAGCGGACACGGCAGAACTGTTGTTCAGGTGTACCGCGGGTCTTTCTTGGCGGGCGTTACTTAGCGAACTGCGTCATTTGGCGAACTGCGGCAGCCTGACGGGCGTGCCCTTGGACGGCGGAACGTTGTACGTCCGCAGTGCCTGGCTCATGACTGAGCGGAACACGGGCCCGTTGGTGATCCCGTAAATGGACCCCTTGGGACGCTGCAGGACCACCTCCACAATAAACCGCGGATCGTCCATCGGCGCCATCCCCACCATCGAGGCGGTGTACCCGCAGAAGCCTGCGGTCCCGTCATCGCAGGGCGATTGCGAGGTACCGGTCTTGGCCCCGACCCGGTAGCCGTCGATCGCGGCCTCCTTGATCTGGCCCTCGGTGACGGCACTTTCGAGAATGTCCCTCACCTGCTGCGCCGTCTGCTCCGAGACCACCCTGCGGGACGGCTTGGCCGCCACCTTTTCCTCGGTTCCGTCCGGGCTGATGTAGCTGTCGATGAGCCGCGGCTGCAGCATCACGCCGTCATTGGCGATGGACTGGTAGGCGCGGACCGTCTGGAGTGTCGACTGCGAGACACCCTGCCCGAAGAGCACCGTGTACTGCTGGCGGCCGTCCCACTCGTCGGCCGGGGTCAGGATGCCCTTCGCCTCGGCCGGCAGGCCGATCTCCGGTGCCTCACCGATACCGAACTTCTGCAGCCAGTCGTGCCGCTGGTCCTTGCTGAGGCGCTGGCCGGCCATCACGGTGCCCGTGTTCATGGACCAGCCCAGGATGCCCGCCAGGGTCCGCTTCTCGGTCCCATGGGAAAAGGAATCGTCGAATTGCTGGCCGTCCACCACCAGGGACGGCGGGATGACGAACGTGTCCAGCGGTTTGGCCTTGCCTTCTTCGATGACCGCGGCGGCGGTGATCATCTTTTCCACAGAACCGGGCTCGTAAGCGGCCGTTACGGAGCGGACGCCACGGTCCTCCGCGGCCACCTTGCCGGGGTCGTTGGGATCCGGCGTATTGGTGTCGGCCATGGCGATGATATTGCCCGTCTTCACGTCCGAGACGATGATGACCCCCCACTCGGCGCTGAGCTTGTCCGACTGGGTCTGGATAGCCTGCTGGGCGAAGTACTGGAGGTCGGAGTTCAGCGTGAGCTTGACGTCCTTGCCGTCCTGCGCGGGCGTCAGTTCATCGATGCCCACGGGAATGCGGAGGCCGTCGGCGCCGATTTCGAACACGCGCTTGCCCGCAGTGCCGCGCAGTACTTCGTCCTGGGTCTGCTCAAGGCCGGCCTGGCCGGTGGTTCCGTTCTCAAGGAAGCCCACAATGCCGCCGGCCACCGAGCCGTTCGGGTAGACACGCTTGCTGGTTCCCTCGGAGAAGATGCCCGGGATCTGCAGTTCCGAGACCCGGTTTTCGACATCCGGCCGGAGGTCCTTGGCCACGATGTAGTAGGTCCTGGTCCCGGTGACGGATTTCCGCACGTCCTCGGTGTCCATGCCGAGTACGGCGGCAAGCTCGGTGATCCCCTGGTCCCGGGAAACGGTGACGAGTTCGTCCTTGCCGTTTACCTTTTCCAGGCGCTTGAAGGATTCGGTCTTGGTGTTTACAGACTGGTCAACGGTGATGTTGTAGCGGATCACGCTGTTCGCCAGCACTGCTCCGCTGGCGTCCAGGATGCTGCCGCGCTCGGCCGGCAGCACGGTGGGGCGCAGCCTGTTGTCCAGGGCAGCTTCAGCCATGCCACCGACGTCCAGTCCCTGCACCAGGAAGAGCTTTCCGCCGACAACCACCAGCAGGGCAAGCATGATGCTCAGTCCGAGGCGGAGCCGTTTCGTGGCGTTAGCAACCTTCTTCTTGCTTGCCTTGCTCTTGCCTTGCGCCACGCTCATCCCCTACTGCTTGCCATGCGGGCTACCAGCCGCCTGTTCTTGCCCTACTGCCCCGGCGCCCTTTGCTCCGGCGCCGGAATGGTGCCGCCGTTAAGGTCCGCGGGCTTGGCAGCAGCCGCCGGCTTGGCCGGCGTCGCAGCGGCCGGGGCCGCCTCCGACTCGGCAACTGCCGTTTCACCGGCAGCCGGTGCCCTGCTTTCCAGCGGCTCGCCCGAACTGGCGGGCGGGACCACGTTCAGCTGACCCGGGACGGCAGGGGCAGCGATCACCGCTCCTGCCGAGTCTCCCTTGACCGCCGGCTTGGCATCTCCGCTCACGGTCAGCGTGGAAAGATCAACCTGGCCTTTGCCGGTGGAAGCAACCATTCCCAATTGTGCGGCCTTGGCTGCCAGATTCTGGGGAGCCTCAAAGTTTTGCACCTGCTGTGTCAGGTCCTGGTTCTGCTTGGTGAGCGCCGTCTGCTCGGCGCGAAGCTTCACCAACTGGTACTGCGCTGTGGAAACAGAGATGTTGAGCACCAGCACCGCAATCAGCGCGGCCGCCAGCATGCCGAAGCACAGGACGACGAAGGGCGCGCGGCGCTTCCGCGGTGCCGACCGGACCAGGGACAGGGGGGTGCGGGCCCTGCGCGCCGAGCCCGGAAGCCCGGCCTCTATGTCGTGGACGCTCGGGCCGGACGGAAGGGCGAGGTTCCTGGCAGCTGCGGTGCTCATGTTGCTCTCCTGGCTCTGATGCGTTCCACTGCGCGCAGCCGGGCTGATGCTGCGCGCGAATTCTCTGCGATCTCTACGGCGGTAGGCACCTCGGTGCCTTTGGTCAGGGTTTTGAGTTCGGCCTTGTGTTCTTCAAGCTCCACGGGGAAACCGAGCGGAGCAGATGATTTGGAGCGGGCTTGGAAAACGCCCTTGACGATCTTGTCTTCCAGCGAGTGGTAGGACATCACGACGATGCGGCCGCCGAGCGCGGTGGCGTCCACCGCCGCCGGAACAGCACGCTCGAGGACCTCGAGTTCCTCGTTGACCTCGATGCGCAGGGCCTGGAAGGTGCGCTTGGCCGGATGTCCGCCGGACTTGGCTGCGGCAGCCGGAACCACCGCCCTGATCTGCTCGACGAGTTCCCCCGTGGTGGTGAACGGCTTTGCTGCCCGGGCGGCAACGATCCTGTTGGCGATGCGCCCCGCGAACTTTTCCTCACCCCACTTGCGGATGATCCTGACCAGTTCCTCTTCGCTGTAGTTGTTTACGACATCCGCCGCAGTCTGGCCGCGGCTGGTGTCCATCCGCATGTCCAGGGGTGCGTCAAAGGAATAGGCGAAACCGCGTTCGCGCTCGTCGAGCTGCAGGGACGAGACCCCGAGGTCCATCAGGATGCCGTGGACCTCCGGAATGCCGAGGTCCTCCAGCACCTCCGCGATTTCGTCGTAAACAGCGTGGACCAGGTCCGTGCGGGCCGCGAAGGGCTTGAGCCGCTCCCCCGCCAGTGCCAGCGCTTCTTCGTCACGGTCGATGCCCACGAGGTGCAGGTCCGGAAAGCGCTGGAGCATGGCTTCAGAGTGCCCACCCATCCCGAGCGTGGCGTCAATCGCCACCGGCGTTTCACCGCGCAGGCGTGCCGCCTCGAATCCGGGCGCCAAAAGATTGATGCACCGGTCCTTCAGGACCGGTACATGGCGTTCGGACGTGGGCTTCGGCTGGTCGGGTTCTGTCATGCCTTCGTCCTTCCTTGAGCGCCTGGAACGGTTCCTTGGGGGTGGTTTCTTGGGCCAGATCCCCATCCGCGCCTATCCCGTTGGCTGCCTGGCTCCGGGGAAGTGAGCCAGGTCGTCGGCAGGGATGGGCGGCTGGAGATCTCGTCCAAGAAACGGTTACGGGGTGGGCCGGCCTAAAGGATGCCGGCGATGGGGTTGTCAGTTTCAGAGAAGGAGGTTTCCTTCTCCGCCAGGTACTCATTCCAGGCCTGGGCATCCCAGATCTCCGCGCGGGTGCCGGCCCCAATTACGGCCAACTCCCTGCCGAGCCCTGCATACTCCCGGAGCGCGGGAGGAATGGTCACGCGCCCCTGCTTGTCAGGTACCTCGTCCGAGGCTCCAGAGAGAAAAACCCGGATGTAGTCACGAGCCGACTTGTTGGAGATCGGAGCCTCCCGGATCTGCTCGTGTACCCTCGCGAATTCCTGCTCGCTGAAGACGTAGATGCAGCGCTCCTGGCCTCGCGTGAGAACAAGTCCGCCGGCAAGTTCCTCACGGAACTTGGCGGGAAGAATGATCCTGCCCTTTTCGTCAAGACGCGGCGAGTGTGTCCCAAGGAACACGTCCCACCGCCCGTCTGCCGTCAGAAGCCGAACAACCCCCGCGCTGCCACTACCCTCTTACGCGCTCCACTTTACTCCACTTCTCCCCACAGTCAACGCGACGCGGTGACTTCTCTGCCGCGGAGACAAACAATTTTCCGCGGAATGGCGGGGATTTTGCCTGGGGGTGGAAAGTGGAGGGAAATTCGGCCGCTTCGCCTTACTGCCGCCGCAGCGATCTCAGCTTTGGCACACCCGCTCCCGTGCGGTTCCCCGGGTTACACGCGCAGTTCCCCGGGTTAAAGCGGAATGACCCGCCGTGGCGGGTCATTCCTGGCTTATTGGCGCCCAACCGGAGCTGGACCCGGTGGCGCAATGTGGATGGTGGTGCGATGTGGAGGATGGTGCGGTGTGGAGGACGGTGCGAAGTGGAGGTGGTGGGAAGTGGAGCGCTGGGCTCAGGACTCCCCGCGGCGCCTTTCATCCCAGCGTTCCTCGAGGCTGTTCATAAAGGAGCTCTTGCTCTTGGACTTCCGGCCATGCCCGCCGGCCTTCGCTTTGCCGGCCGCAGCGCTGCGCATCGTGGCAAAGTAAACTCCGGCGCCCATGACGACGAACCCGAGGACCCCTACGAATATGTTCTGGAGGGAGACCCCTACCAGGAGGAGCAGCACCCCGGCCAGTGTGGCCAGTACGCCAATCACGATGTGCCGGGTGGACCAGCTGCGGCCGGGATCCGAGCCCATGGAATTGGCAAACTTGGGATCGTCCTCATGCAGTTGCCTCTCGAGTTGCTCGAGCAGCTTCTGTTCGTGCTCCGAGAGCGGCATCACGACCTCCTTAAGTAGGCCAACGTCCAGACAGGCCGGAACGGTTGTTCCTGCCTCGTCAACGACCGGCATGCTATCCAGGTTCCCGTTCCTGCCAGCCGTGGCAGATCCAGGAATTCAAGCATACTGACGCGGCGGGTCAGGTGATCCACACATGTCCAGACGTTCGAAATCTTTGTATCTATAAGGATAGTTTGTTGGGCGCTGTTCTGAAAGACGCTGTTCACGGGCGGCAAAAGTGGCTGGCCCTTGACCTGACACCGATTCGCGGCCATAAACGCGGTTTCCCGCACCAGCGGGTGTCGCCGGAATCACGTCAGGGGTTGCGGCTTCCCGGCTCAAGCAGCCGGGCCGGAAGCACGGACTTGCTGCCGAACTTCTCCGCCACCTTGTCCAGTGCCTGTTCAGCGGCCCGCCAGTTGTCGTCGCGCCTGTCCAGGCTCAGCTGAAGGGAGGTCTGGGCGGCCGCTTCGAGCTGCTCCGCACGGACACCCACTAGCCGGACCATGAGGGGCCGGCTGCCCAGCGACTCCAGCAGCTGGATGGCCACGGCGTAGATCAGCTGCGCGCTGTCCAGTGGCGTGTGCACCGTGCGGCTTCGGGTCACCGTGGAGAAATCGGCGTACCGCAGCTTGAGCGCCACAGTCCGTGCCACCAGCCCGGAAGCGCGCAGCCGCTCGGCAGTGCGGTGGGACAGTCGCAGCAGCTCGCGGTGCAGCAGGGCATCGTCCGCTGTGTCCAAGGCGAACGTTTCCTCCGCCCCGATGCTCTTCTCTACCCGCACCGGGGTGACCGTCCGGCTGTCGATACCCCAGGAGAGACGGTGGACGTGTTCGCCGGTGGCGCCCAGCACCTTCTTGAGCGAGGACACCGGCGTCGCGGCGACATCGGCCACGGTACGGATCCCCATGCGGGCCAGCACTTCAGCAGTCTTGCCTCCAACACCCCACAGGGCGTTGACCGGAAGGCTGTGAAGATACGGGACGGTCTGCTCCGGCCGGATGAGCAGCAGCCCATCCGGCTTGCACCGGGTGGAAGCGATCTTGGCCACAAACTTGCTGGCGGCAATCCCCACTGACGCCGTAATGCCCAGCTCGCTGGCGACCCTCCTTCGGATCAGCTGCCCTATTTCACTCGGCGGACCTAGCCTGCGGATGGCCCCTCCGACGTCAAGGAACGCCTCGTCCACGCTGAGCGGCTCAACGAGCTCGGTAATGGACTCGAAGATGCCCATCAGCTGGCCGGAGACCTCATAGTACAGCTTGTGCCTGGGCTCGATGATAACGGCCTGCGGACACAGCCGGTGGGCCACCGCCATGGGCATCGCCGACTTCACGCCGAACCTGCGGGCCTCATACGAAGCAGACAGCACCACGGAACGCTCCGCCGGAAAACCCACTATCACCGGCCGGCCCCGCAGATCAGGGCGGGCGCGCAGCTCCACCGAGACAAAAAAAGCGTCCATATCGACGTGCATGATGCTCGCCCGCCGAAGGTCCCGCAGCCGCGCTTCCGCCTGCTCTCTGTCGTCGTCCGGCCCCACATCTGCAATCCTATGCCCTGCGCCTGACTAAACTGGAGGCTGAATCCGGCATCAACACCCAGGAGGACCGCACCTGTGAAGGTCAATGGAACGCTCATGCCTGCCCGCCTTGGGCTGCTCGCCGTTGGAGCGGCCGTAGTGGCGGCGGCCTCAGCGTGCTCGGCACAGGCGCCCGGTTCCGCAACGCCCGCGGCGACGGCATCGGCCTCACGCGCTGCCGCGCCAACGAACACGGCAGCCGCCACGGCGTCTCCCACGGCAACCGCCAGTCCGTCTGCCTCCCCCGGCACGTCGGCCACCGTGGGAGCGCTCGTCGCCGGCTTCCCGTCAAAGCTTGTGCCCGTGATGCCCGGGGCCAAGGTGGTGGCCAGCAGCTTCGACAAGTCAACTTCCCCGGCCACCGCCGCACTGGTGGGCTCAACGTCGGCCAAGCCAGCCGCCGTCGTCGCCTATTACACCAAGGCGCTGGAAGCGCAGGGCTTCAAGCCCGTCCCCGGCAACTCGGTGGGCAGCGTGGCATCAAAGGACTTTGTACGGGCAGGAAACGAGACGGTTAACATCGCAGTCCCCCAATCCGGCGGAGTTTCAACCTTCACCATCGGCGCCAACGTGACGCCCGAGTCCATCAAGTGATGGTGGCCGAGCAGCTTCGCGTGGAGCAGGCGGACTTCGTGGCCGCCGTAGCGGGAAAGCTGACAGACTTCCTGACCACCCGGCAGTCGATCATGACCGCCATCTCGCCGGATATCGATCCCATCATGGGATCCATCTCCAACCTGGTCACCGGCGGAAAGCGGTTGCGCGCCCTTATGTGCTACTGGGGATGGCGCGGAGCGGGCGGTCCTGCCTCCGCCGAGGACATCGTCACAGCAGGCGCGGCCCTTGAGCTGTTCCAGGCCGCCGCCCTGATCCACGATGACATCATTGACCGGTCGGACACCCGCCGGGGCGGACCCAGCGTGCACCGCCGCTTCATTCAACTCCACGAGTCCCAGGGCTGGGCCCTCGACAGCGAACGCTTCGGCCACGCCGCAGCCATCCTGGCCGGCGACCTGTGCCTGTCCTTCAGCGAGGAAGCCTTCACCGACATCGGCGCAACGGCGGCCTCAGGAAGCAGGGCAAGGCTGATCTTCAACCTGATGCGTTCGGAGGTCATGGCCGGCCAGTATCTGGACATCCTCGAAGAGGTGGCCGGGCCGGTCCGGGACCGTGCAGGGGCTGTCAGCCGCGCCCAGTCAATCATCCGTTTCAAGTCGGCCAAGTACTCGACGGAACATCCGCTCGCGCTGGGCGGGGCGCTCGGCGGGGCCTCTGACGAACTGCTCCGGGGCTACTCCGCGTTCGCACTCCCCCTGGGCGAGGCCTTCCAGCTCCGCGACGACGTCCTGGGCGTCTTCGGAGACCCGGTGACCACCGGAAAACCCGCGGGAGACGACCTCCGGGAGGGCAAGCGGACAGTGCTCGTGGCCTTCGCCCTGGACCTGGCCACCCCCGAGGAGTCCGCGTTCATCGACTCAAAGCTCGGTAGCCCGGAGCTGAGCGAGGACGACGTGGCCGAGATCCGCCGGATCATTGCGGACTGCGGAGCGCTGCAGGCCACAGAGGTGCTGATCGAGGAGTTCGGCGCGGCGGCGTACGCAGCCCTCGAGCTTCTGCCGCTGGAGGACCTCCCCAAGACCGCACTCCGGCGGCTGGCGGAGGCGACGGTGAGCCGGGCCGCCTAAGCGGCCGGCCCGGCCCGTTTGATCACGCTGGGTCTATAACCAGGCTGGATCTATTACCAGGCTGGGTTTATTACCAGGCTGGGTTTATTACCAGTGGGTTTATTACCAGACTGGGTCCACTACCAAGCCAGGGACTGCGCCCGGCGGCGGATTTCTGTCTTGCGACCTTCACGGAGGGCATCGATGGGCCGCCCGCGCAGTGACTCGTCAGGGGTAAAGAGCCAGCCGATGAGCTCTTCGTCCGAGAAGCCCGCGTCTGCCAGCACAACGATGGTGCCCTTGAGGCTGTCCACGACGTGGCCATCCTGGAGGAATGCCGCCGGGACCGAACGGATCCGGCGTTCCCCGATCCGCAGGGCGGCCAGCGCCCGCTCATCAAGGAGCCCGTGGACTTTGGTAATGGACACATCCAACAACTGGGCAACGTCGGGCAGGGGCAACCAGTCGCCTACAAGGGTTTCTACAGTACTCACGGGTCAAGGTTGCCATGGCGGGCGCCCGCAAGCCTAGTCGAAACGGCGCCCGTGTGCGCGCGTTCCCTTTTCGCGCGCGACACTCCCAGCCCGGCGGACTTTCCGGCTGAAATCTGATTCTTGTGCTAACCGAAAAATCGTGAGAGATTCACATAGATAACATTCGCAACACGATTAACACCAGTAACATAGGTATCACGAGCAACCGGCACGACCGACAGCATTCGCCGCTGAGAAGAGGATCTTTCCCATGACGACGACCCGCTCTACCAAGCAGTCACCCCGGCCGGGCCTGCCCCTGATCGCGGCCACGACGGCCACGCTCCCTGCCGTCATGCTTTCCTCCCTCGCGGTCGCCCAGCCCGCAGCGGCCGACGTCCAGCCGGCTACAGTGCCCGCGACGCTCGCCGCGGCCATCGAGGCCCAGGCGGCCGCAGTCAAAGCGGGCATCATCCCCGCAGCCTCCGTGCCGGCCGCGATTCCTTCAGGCCTTCAGCCCACCCGCGTCACGCCGGCGGCCCACACGGTGGTCCGCGGGGACACGGTCAGCGGCATCGCCGGCCGGTACGGGCTGAGCACCACTTCCGTGCTGAAGCTCAACAACCTGAAGTCAAACTCCGTGATCTACCCGGGGCAGCGGATCAAGCTGAAGGCCGCCACGGCTCCGGCGGCCCAGGCGCCCGCCAGAACGGCTGCCAGGACCTACACGGTCAAGTCCGGCGACACGTTGGGCGGCATCGCCGGGCGGCACGGCGTCAGGCTCTCCCAGGTGCTCAGCTGGAACGGGCTCAAGGCATCATCGATCATCTACCCCGGCCAGAAGATCCGGCTCGGTGCCGGCGCCGCTGTCGCTGCGGCCCCGGCCAAGGCGGCCGCACCGGCTGCCGCCCCTTCAGCGTCCTATGTCATCAAGTCCGGGGATACACTGTCCGGCATCGCATCCAGGCACGGCGTCAAGCTCGCGGCCATCCTGTCGGCGAACCGGCTTAGGGTCACCAGCATCATCTACCCTGGCCAGAAGCTCGCCATTCCCGGGAAGGCCAGCGCCGTCCAGCCGGCATCCAGCGTCACGCCGCTCGTGCCCAGCTCCTTCCTCGGCTACACCTACCCGGCAGCCGTTGTCAGCTCGGCCAACAAGAACAAGGCCCTGCTCAACGCCTCGCCGGTTCCGTCCCTTGCCCAGATGCAGTCCATCGTGGCCGACACGGCACGGCGGATGGGCGTGGATCCGGCACTGGCCCAGGCCTTCGCGTACCAGGAATCCGGGTTCAACCAGCGCGCCGTGTCACCGGCCAACGCCATCGGCACCATGCAGGTCATCCCGTCCTCCGGCGAATGGGCGTCCGACCTCGTGGGCCGGAAGCTGAACCTGCTTGACCCGTACGACAACGCCACCGCCGGGGTGGCGATCATCCGCCAGCTGATCCGGACCAGCAGGAGCCTGGATTACGCCATCGCCGGCTACTACCAGGGCCAGTACTCGGTCAACAAGCACGGAATGTACACCGACACGAAGCACTACGTGGCAGCCATCAAGGCCCACCGCAGGACCTTCAGCTGATGCCCTGAATTGGCCTCAGGGCCAGGGTACCCCGGCCGCCGGGAGCATAACGATACGGGTCCGGATCGCATGTTGATTCGGACCCGTTTCAGTGCAGCACTTAGTATCGAAGAGTGCAGGAAAACGCTTTAGGCAGTTTCGTTGGATCGCTGGTGGACAACCGCTACCAGGTGAAGTCCCGGTTGGCGCGGGGCGGGATGTCCACCGTCTATGTGGCCACGGACCAGAGGCTGGACCGTGATGTTGCACTGAAAGTCCTGCATCCCCATCTGGTCAACGACGGCAATTTCCTCGACCGCCTGGCCCGCGAAGCACGGGCAGCCGCCAAGCTCTCACACCCGCACGTGGTGGGCGTCCTCGACCAGGGGCACGACGGAGACACCGCCTACCTCGTCATGGAGTACATCAAAGGGCATACCCTCCGTGACGTCATCAACAGCAAGGGCGCCCTGTCCCCCCGGCTGGCCCTGGCACTCATCGATCCGGTGGTGGAAGGCCTGGGGGCTGCCCATGCCGCAGGCATGATCCACCGCGACGTCAAGCCGGAGAACGTCCTGATCGCCGACGACGGCCGGATCAAGATCGGTGACTTCGGCCTCGCGCGCGCCGTGACAACCACCACTAGCACAGGCGCCCTGATTGGCACTGTCGCGTACCTCTCGCCGGAACTGGTCCTGGGCAAAGCGGCCGACGCGCGAAGCGACATCTACGCCACGGGCATCATGCTGTTCGAGATGCTCACCGGACGCCAGCCGTTCGAGGGCGACGTCCCCGTCCAGGTGGCGTACCAGCACGTGAACTCCACTGTGGGCGCTCCCTCTGGCCTGGTTCCCGGGCTCGCGCAAGAGGTGGACGAACTCGTGCAGTGGTGTACCGCCAGCGACCCCGAGCAGCGGCCGGTGGACGGCAATGCCCTGCTGGAGGAGCTCCGCCACATCCGGACCAACCTCACCGACTCCGAACTGGATCTGCAACCCCCTGCAGCCATTCAGGCTGCCGCGGCGGCGGGCACAGTCCCCGACGCTGGCCCGCGCAGCACGGGCGCTCCGCCCCCACCCGCCCGGATGCCGTCCCGGATGCCGGGAAACCTGCCCGGCCAGGGAGGCGCGGCAACACCGGGAAGCCAGGCAAACGAGACAGACCAGGGAAATCACACCGAGCTGCTGGCGCCCCTAAACAGCGACGACGTCCCTAGGGTCCGCCCCACAGAAGTCATTTCACGCACCAGCAATCCGACCACCGTGTTTTCCACCCCTGTCTCTCCGAGGCCTGTCTCTCCGGGGCCTGTCTCTCCAAAATCCGGCCCAGTCCTTCCGGCCTACGGATTCGACGACGACGACGAGGCGGAGGCGGCGCCGCTCCCGCTGAGCAAACGGGAACAGCGGAAACTGGACCGCCACGAACAAAAAGAACGGTCACGCGCGGCGGCCACTCCCGTCCGGACGCTCCGGAAGGGGAATTCCCGGCGCAGGGGCGCGCTTTGGATTGTTGTCCTGGTGCTCCTCGCCCTCCTCGCCGCCGGCGCGGGATGGTTCTTCGGCATGGGGCCGGGGTCCCCCGGGATCGTGCCGGCCGTGGCGAACAGGACAGTGGCGCAGGCCCAGCAACTCCTCCGGGACGCAGGCTTCCAGTCCAGCACGCAGGACGTCTTCGATGACGATGTCAAGGCCGGCCTCGTGGTGGGATCCGAACCTGGCGCCGGAACGGAGATCCGCAAATTCCAGCAGGTCTCGCTGTTCGTGTCCAAGGGTCCGCAGCTTTTTCCCCTGCCGCAGCTCACGGGCAAGACGCTCGATGCCTCCAAGGAAGCGCTTAACGGCGCCGAGATGGCGCTGGGCAAAGTCACCGGGAAGTTCGACGAGGAGATCCCGGCAGGAACGGTCCTGGGCCAGGCCCCGGCGGCCGGAACGCCCGTGCGGCACGGCACGCCTGTGAGCCTCACAGTTTCGAAGGGCCCGCAGCCCATTCCGGTGCCGGACGTACGCGGACAGGACCAGGATGAAGCCGTCCGTTCAATTGAGGCTGCCGGACTCCAAGCTGAGGTGGCCGACGAAACCGTCCACGACAGGAACATTCCGAAGGGCGCCGTGGTCAGCCAGGAACCCGCTTCGGGAACGCTGACAAGGGGCCAAACGGTCACCCTGACGATTTCCGAGGGGCCCAAGCTCGTAAAGGTGCCCAACTACATCGGCAAGCAGGTGGAAGACGCCACCGAGGCGCTGCGGAAACGCGGCTTCGAAGTCCGCGTCAACGAAGTCCTCGGCGGCTTCTTTGGCACCGTGCGGGACCAGGATCCCGTGGACACCGAGGTGCCCGAGGGCTCCGTCATCACCCTGACCGTGGTGTAGCCGGGACCTTCTGCAAGCCCAACAGCAAAAGACCGGCGCCGGGAAGTCCCCGGTGCCGGTCTGTTTTTGCTTTTGGGCTTAGCGGTGTTGGTCCGCTTAGCGGCGGGTGAGGGCGCCTGCCACGAGGAACGCCATCTCCAGCGACTGCATGTGATTCAGCCGGGGATCGCAAACCGACTCGTAGCGGTCGAGGAACGCTTCCTGGTCGATGGGGTCGGCGCCGCCGAGGCATTCGGCCACGTCATCCCCGGTCATCTCGACGTGTAGGCCGCCGGGAACCGTCCCCAGGGCATGGTGCACCTCGAAGAACCCGCGCACCTCGTCGATCACGTCGTCGAAATTCCGGGTCTTGTAGCCATTGGGTGAGGTGACGGTGTTGCCGTGCATCGGGTCCGTGACCCATAGGACCTGGGCGCCGGAGGCGGTGACCTTTTCCACGAGGGACGGGAGCTTCTCGCGGATGTTGCCGGCACCCATGCGGGTGATGAAGGTGAGCCTGCCGGGTTCGCGCTCGGGATCCAGCTTGTCGATGAGGCGCAGGGCGTCGTCGCCGGACGTGGACGGGCCCAGCTTGACGCCGATCGGGTTGCGGACCCGGGACAGGTAGTCCACGTGGGCGTGGTCCAGCTCGCGGGTACGCTCGCCGATCCACAGGAAGTGGCCGGAGGTGCCGTAGGGCAGGCCGGTGCGGGAGTCGATGCGGGTCAGCGCACGCTCGTAGTCGAGCAGGAGGGCCTCATGGCTGGCAAAGAACTCAACCCGCTTCAGGGCTTCAAAGTCGGCGCCGCAGGATGCCATGAACTGGATGGCGCGGTCAATGTCGCGCGCGAGGGACTCGTAGCGGGCGTGGGCAGGGTTCTCGGTAAAGCCCTTGTTCCAGGTGTGCACCAGTCGGAGGTCTGCGAATCCGCCCTGGGTGAATGCCCGGATGAGGTTCAGCGTGGAAGCGGAGGTGTGGTAGGCGCGGAGCATGCGGCTGGCGTCGTGGCCACGCGACTCGGGAGTGAAGTCGTAGCCGTTCACGATGTCGCCCCGGTACGCCGGCAGCGTCACGCCGTCACGGGTCTCGTCGTTGGAGGAGCGTGGCTTGGCGAACTGGCCGGCCATGCGCCCCATCTTGATGACGGGCATCGCCGCGCCATAGGTCAGGACCACTGCCATCTGCAGGATCGTCTTCACCCGTGCGCTGATCTTGTCCGCCGTGGCACCCTCAAAGGTTTCCGCGCAGTCACCGCCTTGGAGCAGGAAGGCCTTGCCCTGGGCTGCCGCGGCGAGACGCTCACGCAGGATGTCCACCTCGCCAGCGAAAACGAGCGGCGGGAGCGCCGACAGTTCCTTGACGGAGGCGTTGAAGACCTCGGAGTCCTGCCAGCTCGGCTGCTGGGAGATGGGAAGGTCCCGCCAGTTGTCGAGTCCGGGATAGTTGGCCGCACCGCTCTGTGAAGTGCTGGTCAGGGAAGAGGCAGGTTTTGCAGATAGCTCAGTCACACTACTAAGAGTAGTTGGCTGGACCGGCTCGGGACACCCGGACTGTCATGCGCCCGGCTGCACCGTCACAGACAGCTACGCGGACCGGGAGGAACCGGCCTCCCCCGGCTCCGGCCCGGCCTTCCCCGCCAGCCTGAGCTTGACCACCGAGGCGTACTCGTCCACGTATTCCTGCCCGGAGAGCCGCATGAGCTCGTACATGACCTCATCCGTAACAGACCGCTGGATCAGCCGGTCTTCGGCCATGCCCTCGTACCTGCTGAAATCCAGGGGTTTGCCGAAGATCATGCCGATCCGCCGGATGTTCGGCAGCCGCTTGCCGATGGGCTGCACCTTGTCCGTTCCGATCATCGCCACCGGGATGACGGGGACACCGGCCTGGAGGGCCAGCCGGGCCACACCCACCTTCCCGCGGTACAGCCGGGAGTCGGGGCTGCGTGTCCCCTCCGGGTAGATGCCTAGCAGTCCGCCGTGGGTAAGCACATCCATGCCCGCATCGAGCGAGGCCGCCGAAGCCGCACCCCCGGATCGGTCCATGGGGAGCTGGTTGGTCAGCCGGAAGAACAGCGCGGTCAACCGGCCTTTGAGCCCCTTGCCCGTGAAGTACTCGGATTTGGCCAGGAAAATGACGGGCCGCGGCACCATCAGCGGCATAAAGATAGAGTCCGAGAATGAAAGGTGGTTGGAGGCGATGATGGCCGCCCCCTCGGACGGGATGTTGTCCAGCCCTTTGACCCACGGCCGAAAAAGAGTGCGGACCACCGGTCCCAGGAAGATCCGCTTCATGACCCAATAGAACACGTGTCTTACCTCTCCGGAAGGCCACCGCCCGGGCGTTCCAAAGGGCCCGGCGGCACTGCAATGCAACCCTACTCTAGTGAGAATTGTCCGGAACAGTGACACGATGGATCCATGACAGAAAGCAGCGACCGCACAAGGCCCGCCGCTTTCAGCTATGCGGGACACGGAGCCAATGCGCGGATCGGAATCGCCATTTCCCACGGCTTCACCGGCAGTCCCCTCAGCATCCTGCCGTGGGCCGAATTCCTGGCCGCGCAGGGCTATGCCGTCACAGTTCCGCTGCTCCCCGGGCATGGCACGAGCTGGCAGGAACTGGCCAGGACGGGATGGCGGGAGTGGCACGATGCCTTCGAACAGTCGTATCTCGAGCTGGCGGCCAGGACCGACGAATGCTACGTGGCAGGCCTCTCCATGGGCGGCGCCATCGCCCTGCTCACCGCCTCCCGCCACAACGTGGCGGGCGTCGCCGTCGTCAATCCGGGCCTGAGCTTTTACGATCGGCGGGTCCGGATCATTGGCCTGCTGAAGTACATCCAAAGAACCACCGTGCCCATCGCGGAGGAAAACCCGACGGCGCCCCACACCGACGACGGCGACTACTCCGTTACGCCGCTGGCGGCGGTACACCAGCTGAAGAGGCTGTTCGCTGCCGCCGTCCGCGGCCTGCCGCGGATCACTGCCCCGGTGCTGGTCTTCAAGTCGGTCAGTGACGCGGTGGTGCCACCGACTTCCCTCAGCCTGATCCGGAGGCGACTCGGCTCGGCGGCCCTCGATGTGGTGCTGCTCAGGAACAGCGGCCACGTGGCTACGCTGGACACGGACGCCCAGGAGATTTTCGAGTCCTCGGCGCAGTTTTTCCAGCTGCATTCCCGAAGCCACATACCGTCGGAGAAGACATGACTACAGTTCCCGATCACAGCCCGTTCACCAGCGCCTTCTCCGGCGAGGGGCCGTCCATCGGCATCGCCCTGTCCCACGGGTTCACCGGCAGCCCACACAGCCTGCGTTCGTGGGCCCAGTCGTTCGCAGACGCCGGCTTTGCCGTCAGGATGCCGCTGCTGCCGGGCCACGGCACCACCTGGCAGGAGCTGTCCCGCAACCGCTGGCAGCAGTGGCATAACGCAATGGACGCCGCCTACCTGGAGCTCGAGTCCGAATGCGACCTCGTCTTCGCAGCAGGCCTGTCCATGGGCGGAGCCCTGGCACTTCGCCTCGCCGCAACCAGGCCCGTCGCCGGAGCCATCGTGGTCAACCCCGGCCTTGTCATTGATGACCGCCGTGCCCCGCTGGCCGGGGTCCTCAAGCTGGTCCTCAAGAGCACGCCGGCCATAGCCAACGACATCCGGAAGCAGGGCGTCGACGAGGGCGCATATTCCCGTACCCCGGTGGCAGCCGCCCACGAACTGAATAAGATGTTCAAGGACACGGTCCGGCTGCTGCCGCGCATTACAGCGCCGGTCCGTGTGTTCCGCTCCACGGTGGACCACGTTGTTTCCGATACCAGCATCACGGCCCTGCGGCGCGGGCTTATCCACGCCCCGCTGCAGCTCACGCGGCTCGACAACAGTTACCATGTGGCCACGCTGGACCACGATGCCGACCGGATCTTCAGCGGCTCGGTGAACTTCATCCGCTCCGTGGTGGCGGACGGCCACCGGGGATCCGCCGACTCCGCGACAGCCAGCCAGAAGGGCACGACCGATGAATAGGCCCGATTCGAATTCATCCGATCCGAGTGCCAACCAGGATGACGCCGTCTGGCTCGACCTGGTGGCCAGGCTTCAGGGCGACAGCCCGGCTCCCGATGCGGACGCCGTACCAGGCGACGTGCCGAGCGACGGGGAATCCCCCGCTGCCAAGTCCCCGCGCCATCACGGCGGTCCCCGTCACAGCACGGCCACCAACGACGACGCAGCCGACGACGCCAGGCCTGCACCGGCAGAATATCCGGACGCCGGTTCCGGTCCGGAAGGCGCGGCAAGACGCTTCACCGACTTCGATCCGCTGGGTCTGGCGCCACGGGCGCCCCGGGAACTGTCAGCCGCCGAGCGGCAGCAGGCCGCCGACCGTGAGAAAGCAACCGGGCAGGAGAAAGCGGACCGGTCCGGACAGCCTGGCGTTCCCCCCGGCACCGGGTACCCCCGCGACTACAGCGTCGAGGACGACGACGGTGAGTTTGTGCCGGAGGAGCCGCCCAAACTTTCAGCGACGGACCCGCTGACGATGCTCGCGTGGCTGGGCGCCGTCGGCGCTCCGGTTGCCCTGGTCCTGTCGTCGATGTTCTGGCGCTCCGCGCCGCTGCTGGCAATCCTCGGCATGGTGGCCGCCTTCATCGGGGCTGTGGTGTATCTGATCATGAAGCTGCCGCAGGAGAAGGACGAGAACGACGACGGCGCCCGGGTCTGACGCTTCCGTCTTCGGTCGATGGGGCTCAGCGGTGCGTGCGGCTGCTGGCCCGGGACAGGTCGGCAGCCCCGATCAGGCCGGCATTCGGCCCAAGGGCGGCCAGGTCAATTTCTGCGGCAGGGCGGAATCCGCGGCCGGTGAGGTTCCGGGCGAAGGCCTTGCGCGCCGGAGCCACCAGCAGCTCGCCGGCCGCGCACAGACCACCGCCAATCACGAACTTCCCGGGATCGAGGGCGGCAGCAAGGTTCGCCAGCCCCAGACCGAGCCAGTTCCCGACGTCCTCCAGGAGCTCCCGGGAGGCGGCGTCGCCGGCGATGGCCAGTTCGGTCACCGTGGTTCCGGTGATGCGCTCGGCGCTTCCGTCGACGGCCTTCAGAAGTTCCTGCGCCACCGGCGAATTCGCCATCGCCAGTTCCCGGGCCTCCCGGCCGAGGGCATTCCCTGAGGCGTACTGCTCCCAGCAGCCGCGGTTGCCGCACTCACACCGGTGGCCGCCGGGCATGATGATCTGGTGGCCGAACTCCCCCGCCACACCAAACCTGCCGCGCTCGACGCGCCCGTCCATCACCATGGCCCCGCCAATGCCAGTGCCAAGGGTGATGCAGACCAGCCGATCCTGCCCCTGCCCGGCACCGAAGCGCCACTCGGCCCAGGCCGCAGCGTCGGCGTCGTTAACCAGCATCACGGGGCGCCGCAGCAGGTGCTGCAGGTTCGCGCGCAGCGGTTCGTTCCGCCAGGCGAGGTGCGGGCTGAACAGCACCGTGCCGCCGTCGAGATCCATCCAGCCGGCGGCGCCAATGCCCACCGACCGGATCCGGGCACCTGCGCTCAGCTCCTCGACCAGTTCCACGATGACGCGCTCCACCGCACGCGGGTCGCTTCCCGGCGTGGACCGGCGCGCCTCGCGCAGGATGCGGCCCTCGGCGTCCACTACGCCCGCGGCAACCTTGGTGCCGCCGATGTCGATGCCGATGGCAAGTCCCCGGCGGCCCAGCCGCAGTTGCTGCCGGAAGAGACGGTGGCCAGCCAACTGACCCCCGTACCCCGAAGCCAGGCGCCGCGACATTAACTGCCGCGTCTCCGCGCGCCGGGACGCCCAGCCCCGTGGCTCGCCGCTCCGGATGGAGTCAAGGGGCGGGGCTGGCTGCTCGTTGGGCGGGGAGGGCTGCATAGTCCCCCATTCTAGGTGTCGCCGCAGAGCGTCGTCGCAGGTAGGACACCCGGACGACACGACCTCCACACTGGTGGCGCGCACCGCTTCGCCGTAAAGTTACTAATGGGTAACCACGATCTGCCGACCTCGGCCAGGTGACGTACTAAGGTTAGGACTACCCGCTGCGGCCAACGGATATCAAAGGAGCTAACGTGCGCGAATTCAGCGTTCCGCCCTTGGCGAACGTCCCCCTGGACAGCAATATCACGGACCTTGTTCTGCGCCAGGCAGCCAAGGCATCCAACCCTGCCCTGTTTTCGCGCCTCGACTCTGCCGGCCAGTGGCAGGACATCCGGGCCAAGGAATTTATGGCCGACGTGTCCGCCCTCGCCAAGGGGCTCATCGCCAGCGGCGTCGGTGCGGGCGACCGCGTGGGCATCATGTCGCGTACCCGCTACGAGTGGGCACTCATCGACTTCGCCATCTGGTTCGCAGGTGGCGTTTCCGTTCCCATCTACGAAACGTCATCGCCTTCCCAGGTCGCCTGGAACCTGGGCGACTCCGGGGCCGTCGCTGCCTTCGGCGAATCGGACCACCACGAGAACATCATCCGGCAGGCCGCTGCCACCGAAGGTCTCACGGCACTGACCCACGTGTGGCAGCTGGAGGGCGCCGGCCTCGACCCCCTGCGTGCAGCCGGCGCCGCCGTCAGCGACGACGAGCTCGAGGCCAGGCGGCGCTCCGCCGGGCTCCGCGACCTCGCCACCATCATCTACACCTCGGGCACCACCGGCAGGCCCAAAGGCTGCGAACTGACCCACGGAAACTTTGTGGAGCTGTCCGAGAACGCCCTGGCCACCTCACTGAGGGGCATAGTCAATGAGCAGTCCCGCACCATCATGTTCCTGCCGCTGGCACATGTCTTCGCACGCTTCATCTCGGTCCTGGCGGTGGCCGCCGGCGTCACCGTGGCGCACACCCCCGACATCAAGCACCTGCTGCCCGACCTGCAAAGCTACAAACCGACGTTCATCCTTGCCGTGCCGCGCGTGTTCGAAAAGGTGTACAACTCGGCCCTCACCAAGGCCGAAGACGGCGGCAAGGGCGCAATCTTCCACAAGGCCGCCGACACGGCGATCGCCTACTCCCGTGCACGGCAGTCCGGCAGCATCGGCCTGGCCCTGAAGATCAGGCATGCAATCTTCGACAAACTCGTCTACGGCAAACTCCGCGCAGCCATGGGCGGGGAGGTGGCCCATGCGGTGTCCGGCGGCGGCCCGCTGGGCGAGCGGCTGGGCCACTTCTTCCAGGGCATCGGCCTGCAGATCCTGGAGGGCTACGGCCTCACCGAGACCACGGCCCCCGTCAGCGTCAACACGCCGGAGCGGATCAAGATCGGGACGGTCGGGGTCCCGATTCCCGGCAACAGCGTTCGGATTGCCGACGACGGCGAGATCCTCGTCAAGGGCTCCTGCGTCATGCGGGGGTACTACCAACGGTCCGACCTCACAGACGAGTCGTTCGCCGATGACTGGTTCCGCACCGGTGACATCGGCCAGCTCGACGAGGACGGCTACCTGCTGATTACCGGCCGCAAGAAGGAAATCATTGTCACCGCGGGCGGGAAGAACGTGGTTCCCGCGCTGCTCGAGGACCAGATCCGGGCTGATGCGCTGGTGTCACAGGTCCTCGTCGTGGGTGACAACCGCCCGTTCATTGGCGCGCTCGTGACGCTCGACGAGGAGGCCCTGCCGGGCTGGCTGCAGCGCCACGGCCTGCCGGCGGATACGAACCTGGGCGACGCCGCCGGGCATGCCGAGGTCAAGGCCGCCGTGCAGGAGCTCATCAACCAGGCCAACCAGTCGGTGTCGCAGGCGGAGGCCATCAAGTCATTCCGGATCGTGCCGAGTGACTTCACCGAAGCCTCCGGCCACCTGACCCCGTCCATGAAGGTCAAGCGCGCGCAGGTCATGAAGGACTTCGAAAGCGTGATCGAGGACATGTACAAGTCGCCGAAGCCAACCCGCGCCTGATCGGACTTCGCGGCCGGCCGGAGTTTTTGTCCACTTATCGGGACTTCCGGCGCCTCCAGAGGCCAATAAGTGGACAAAAACTCCCGACGGCGCCGGGTCAGGCCTGCTGCAGCTCGTCCACCACCAGCGCGGCCAGCTCCACGGCTGCGGCGCGGGTTGCCGGCTTCAGCTGGCCCAGCCGGATCCGCGAGCCCTCCGCCAGGTGCCGGTCATGCGGAATCCGCACCACGTTCTTCACCCGTGACAGGAAGTGCTGCTCGATTTCGTCGATGTTGACCAGGGTGCGGTTACCGGCAGCCATATTGATGACCACTGTGGCCTTGGCGACCAGATCCTGGCGGCCGTGGGCTTCTAGCCAGGACAGCGTTTCGGACGCCAGCCGGGCCTCATCCACGCTGCCGCCCGAGACGAGAACCACGGCATCGGCCTTCTCCAGCGTGCCCTTCATGACCGAGTGCACCATGCCGGTGCCTGAGTCTGTGAGCACGATCGAGTAATACCGGCCCAGGATGTCGGTAACTGCGCGGTAGTCGGCGTCGTCGAAGGCGTGCGCCACCATAGGATCGGTGTCCGAGGCGAGCACATCGAGGCGCGAACCGTCCCGCGCCGTGTAGTTGGACAGCTGCGCGAACGAGTCAACCGTGAACCTGTCCTTCACCAGCTGGCGGGCCGTGAAATCAGCCCTGCCCGGCGACCGGTCCGAAAGGGTGCCCCGGTCCGGATTCGCGTCCATCGCGATGACCCGGTCCTCACGCAGCTCAGCCAGCACCATGCCGAGCAGGGTTGTGACCGTGGTCTTGCCCACGCCGCCCTTGCGCGAGAGCACCGGCACATACCGGGTCCGCTTCCCCAGGCGCATGGCGATGCGGTGCTCCATGGCCCGCTGGATCCGGACCTGGTCCGAGTCGCCAAGGTTCACGTAGCCCAGCGTTGCCTGGTACAGCCAGCGGCGCCAGCCCGACACCGGGGCGGCTGCGGCCCTGGTCAGGAGGCGGTCAGCGGTCAGGGCGGCAGCAGGCTCCGGCCCCTCGGGCCGTTCACGGCGCCCGGGAAGGTCCTTGGACTCTTCACCTTCATCAACTGGCGCGGGAAGCGGTTCAACGGGGGCCGGTGCGTCAGCTAGGTCTTTGTGCTCCGCGATGGCTCCACCGGGACCGGCGGTCACAACGGGCATGGCCGATGTGACCGTCCCCCGCTGCACCACGCCGCCGACTGCCGGGAGCGATCCGGCAGACGTACGGTCCTGGGCGTCGGAAACGGTCACCACACTGATGTCCCCTGCCGAAGCCACGTCACTGGTCAGCGCGACGTCTGCCAGGTCCGCTGCGTCCGCCGGAGACACCCCTCCGGGACCGGTGACGGGCTCCGCCGCAAGGTCGACGACGCTGCCTTGGGAGATCGAAGGCCTCCGGTCAGGGCGCGGCCCGGGCTTGGGCGTATTGGTCTGCGTCATGGCTTCCGCTCTGTTTCGTACTGGCTGCCGGATGGGTTTGCGGCAGCCAGTGTGGTTCGGAAATAGCTGTGGGGGCGGCTTAGCGCCGTCCCCCACAACCTTTTTCTGTCTACCACCCTACCTGCAGGGCGGCCACCGGCCGCCCTGCAGGCTATTCAGCGGTCATTCAGCCGCCAGTCACGTGCTCAACAGTCATCTATTCGACCGCCGTTTATTCAACAACGATCAGCAGGTCACCGCCCTGGACCTGTTCCACGGCGGAAATGGCCAGCCGCGTCACCTTGCCGCCCACCGGCGTCGTGATGGAGGCCTCCATCTTCATCGCCTCAATGGTGGCAATGGTGTCGCCGGCGTTGACGGTGTCGCCCGCCTTGACGGTGACCGTCACGGCGCCAGCGAAGGGAGCGGCGACGTGGCCCGGCACGGACGCGTCAGCCTTCTCCGCCGCCTTCACATTGCTGACCACGGACTTGTCGCGCACCGAGACCGGGCGGGACTGGCCGTTGAGCGTGCACATGACCGTGCGCATGCCCTTCTCGTCCGGCTCCGACACAGCTTCCAGGGAGGCGATGAGGCGCACACCCTTTTCGAGCTGGATCACGTGTTCTTCGCCGCGCTGCAGGCCGTACAGGTAGTCGCGGGTGTCCAGGACCGAAACGTTGCCGTACGTCTCCCTGCTCTTGAGGTAGTCCTTGGTCGGACCGGCGAAGAGCAGCCGGTTCAGCGTCTGCTGGCGGGTCTTCGAGTCACCGCGGAGAGCTTCGCTGTCCTCGGCGCTCAGCTCGACGTCGCGCACCTTGACGCTGCGGCCCTGGAGGGCCTTGGTGCGGAACGGTTCCGGCCAGCCTCCCGGAGGATCGCCCAGCTCGCCGGACAGGAATCCGATGACGGAGTCGGGGATGTCGTAGTTCTGCGGGTTCTCGTTGAAGTCGGCCGGGTCTGCGTTCAGGCCCACGAGGTGCAGGGCGAGGTCGCCCACCACCTTCGACGACGGGGTCACCTTGACCAGGTGGCCCAGGATCCGGTCCGCAGCGGTGTACATGTCCTCGATCGCCTCGAAGCGCTCGCCCAGGCCAAGCGCGATGGCCTGCTGGCGGAGGTTGGACAGCTGCCCGCCCGGGATTTCGTGCTGGTACACGCGTCCTGTCGGACCCGGCAGGCCCGATTCGAAGGGGGCGTAGACCCTGCGCACAGCTTCCCAGTACGGCTCGAGGGAGCTGACTGCCGCCAGGCTGAGCCCGGTGTCGCGTTCGGTGTGGGCCAGGGCCGCAACAAGGGCCGACGCCGACGGCTGGCTGGTGGTGCCGGCGAGGGATGCTGAGGCGACATCCACGGCGTCGACGCCCGCATCGACTGCCGAGAGCAGGGTGGCGAGCTGGCCGCCTGCGGTGTCGTGGGTGTGCAGGTGCACCGGAAGGTCAAAGCGTTCCCGCAGCGCGGAGACGAGCTTCGCCGCAGCTGCCGGACGCAACAGGCCTGCCATGTCCTTGATGGCGAGGATGTGGGCGCCCGCTTCGACGATCTTGTCCGCCAGGCCCAGGTAGTAGTCCAGCGTGTAGAGCGTCTCGTTCGGGTCCAGCATGTCACCGGTGTAGCACAGTGCCACCTCGGCGACGGCGGTGCCGGTGGCCCGGACGGCGCGGATGGCCGGCGCCATCTGGCTGACGTCGTTGAGTGCATCGAAGATGCGGAAGATGTCGATGCCGGTGGCCGCTGCCTCGTTGACGAAGGCCTCGGTCACTTCCTCGGGGTACGGGGTGTAGCCCACGGTGTTCCGGCCGCGAAGCAGCATCTGCAGGCAGACGTTCGGCAGGGCCTTGCGCAGCGCGGCAAGCCGGTCCCAGGGATCCTCGCCGAGGAACCGCAGCGCGACGTCGTAGGTGGCACCGCCCCAGGCCTCGACGGAGAGCAGTTCCGGCAGCAGGGTGGAGACCGCAGGCGCGGCGGCCAGCAGGTCCCTGGTGCGGACGCGGGTGGCCAGCAGGGACTGGTGGGCGTCGCGGAACGTGGTGTCGGTGACGGCGACGGCCTTCTGCTCGCGCAGCGCCTTGGCGAAGCCCTCCGGTCCGAGTTCCAGCAGCCGCTGGCGGGAGCCGGGGCGTGCCTCGGCGCCGGCGACGGACGGGAGCTTGTCCGCGGGGTCGGTGCGGACCGGAAGTTCGCCGTTCGGCTTGTTCACCGTCACCTCGGCCAGCCAGGTCAGCAGCTTGGTGCCGCGGTCGGCGGACACGCGGGCCTTCAGCAGTTCGGGCCGTTCGTCGATGAAGGACGTGGCCACGTTGCCGGCGATGAAGTCGGCGTCGTCAAGGACGGCCTGCAGGAAGGAGATGTTCGTGGAGACACCGCGGATGCGGAACTCCGCCAGCGCACGGCGTGCCCTGGCCACCGCGGAGGGGTAGTCCCGGCCGCGGCAGGTGAGCTTCACCAGCATGGAGTCGAAGTGCGGGCTGATTTCGGCACCCGAGTAGACGGTGCCGCCGTCGAGCCTTACGCCGGCACCGCCGGCGGAGCGGTATCCGGTGATCTTTCCGACGTCGGGCCGGAAGCCGTTGGCCGGGTCCTCGGTGGTGATGCGGCTCTGAAGCGCGGCGCCCTTGAGGTGGACGGTCTCCTGGGAGAGCCCCAGGTCAGCCAGGGTCTCGCCCGCGGCGATGCGCATCTGCGACTGGACGAGGTCGACATCGGTGACCTCTTCCGTAACCGTGTGCTCCACCTGGATACGGGGGTTCATTTCGATGAAGACGTGCTGGCCGGCGCGTTCGCCCACGGTGTCCACCAGGAACTCGACCGTACCGGCGTTGACGTAGTTCAGGGCCTTGGCAAACTTCACGGCGTCCCGGTACAGGGCCTGGCGGATGCCTTCGTCCAGGTTGGGGGCCGGGGCGATCTCGATTACCTTCTGGTGGCGGCGCTGGATGGAACAGTCACGCTCGAAGAGGTGCATGACGTTGCCCTCGGCGTCAGCCAGGATCTGGACCTCGATGTGGCGCGGGCGCAGCACCGCCTGCTCAAGGAACATGGTGGGGTCACCGAAGGCGGCGTCGGCCTCGCGCATGGCAGACTGCAGCGCCTCCGGCAGGGCTTCGCGGGTGTCGACGCGGCGCATGCCGCGCCCACCGCCGCCCGCCACAGCCTTGGCGAAAATGGGGAAGCCGATCTCATCCGCAGCAGCGATCAGTTCGTCAAGGTCCTTCGAGGGCGCGCTCGACTTCAGCACGGGGACGCCGGCCTTGCGGGCGGCCTCCAGTGCCGCCACCTTGTTGCCGGCGAGTTCCAGGACCTCCGCGGGCGGACCCACGAAGGTGATGCCTGCGGCCTTCGCGGCACGCGCCAGGTCCGGGTTCTCGGAGAGGAAGCCGTAGCCGGGGTAGATGGCGTCCGCCCCGGCCTCCTTCGCCACGCGCACCACTTCGTCGACGTCCAGGTAGGCGCGGACGGGGTGGCCCTCTTCGCCAATCAGATACGCCTCATCGGCCTTCTGGCGGTGGATCGAGTTGCGGTCCTCGTTGGGGAACACGGCGACTGTCTTGGCGCCCAGTTCGTAGCCGGCGCGGAAAGCCCGGATTGCGATTTCTCCGCGGTTGGCCACCAGAATCTTGGAAAACATACTTCTCCTGCATCATTGCGGGTGTATCGGTGAGTGGTCACAGTGTGTAAGACGGGCCGGACGAAACACAAATCATTGTGTCTACCGTCACAGAATTATCCGTCATGTCCGGGCCATATTCACTGCCAAGCCCGTATTTAGTGCTGTTTTCTGCCGCCGGACGACGACGGAGGGACGTCCGGCCGGCGAGGCATGCCCGGATCCGCAGAAGAAGGGAATCCGGCCGAGGTCAACATATGATGAATGGGGCGGCGGAAGCCTGCCCCTGTTCCTGCAGCCGGTTCCGGCAGCACCGGAACGGAACGTACCCCAACACGGCAACCGGCGTTAGGTATTGGTCTCTCAAGTGCAAGTAGTCAGCATCAGCAGCCTCAAGGGCGGTGTCGGCAAGACATCCGTTACAACCGGACTGGCGTCTGCGGCACTGGCCGCAGGCATCCCCACCCTCGTAGTGGACCTCGATCCCCATGCCGACGCCAGCACAGCCCTCGGCGTGCAGCCCAGTCACAAGCTGGACATCGGCAGGATGCTGAAGAATCCGCGCAAGGCCAAGATCGCCGAGAACGTCGTGCCCAGCGGCTGGATCAGCCGGGCAGCCGTCAACGGTTCCGGCCCAGCGGTGCTCGATGTCGCCGTCGGGTCCGCGTACACCGGTATCTACGACCGGCCGGACCTCGGCAAACGTGATTTGCGCAGGCTGTCCGCGGTGCTCTCCGGCGCAGACGCGTATGAACTCGTCCTGGTGGATTGCCCGCCGTCCCTGAATGGCCTGACCCGTATGGCCTGGTCCGCCAGCAACAAGGTGGCGCTGGTCGCTGAGCCCGGGCTCTTCTCCGTGGCCGGCACTGAACGCACCATGCGGGCCATCCAGCTGTTCCGGCAGGAATTTGCCCCGAATCTCTCCCCCGCCGGGATCGTCGCCAACCGGGTACGCTCCGGGTCCTCCGAGCACGCCTTCCGGCTTTCTGAGATGCAGGCCATGTTCGGCGACCTCCTGCTGGCTCCGCACATACCGGAGCAGGCGAACTGGCAGCAAATCCAGGGCGCGGCGCACTCCGTCCATCACTGGCCCGGGGACTCAGCCAAGACCGCGGCCGGGCTCTACGACACGCTGCTGGGAAATCTTCTGGCCGCCAACAAGACCAGCCGCAGCCGCAGCGCCCGGTAAGCAGCCCTGGTTCCGGGGCCAGCCTGATGCCGGATCACGCCGAAATGTTGAGACAGAGAAGGCCGCCTCCCGACGGGAGGCGGCCTTCTGCTTATTCTCGTGGCTGGCGCCGCTAGCCGATCTTGCGGGCCGCGCGGCGCTTGCTAAGTTCGTCGTCCGGGAACGTCTGGTCGCCGGCGTGCTCGCTGGGCAGCGAGGCGAGGCTCCCCTCGACTTCGCGCCACACCCGGCCCACAGCGATGCCGAACACGCCCTGGCCGCCCTGCACGAGATCGATGACCTCGTCCGCGGAGGTGCATTCGTAGACGCTGGCGCCGTCGCTCATGAGGGTGATCTGGGCCAGGTCCTCGACACCACGTTCACGGAGGTGCTCCACCGCGCTGCGGATCTGCTGCAGCGATACGCCGGTGTCCAGCAGCCGCTTGACGACTTTCAGGACCAGGATGTCGCGGAAACCATAGAGCCGCTGGGAACCGGAGCCTGCTGCGCCGCGGACTGCAGGCTCCACCAGGCCGGTGCGGGCCCAGTAATCGAGCTGCCGGTACGTAATGCCGGCGGCCTTGCAGGCAGTGGGGCCGCGGTAGCCGGCGTCCTCATCCAGAACCGGGAGATCCTCAGTGAAGAGAAGGCCCTGAGCACCGCTTGCGGGCACGGCTACGCCGGCCGTCGAGGGTTGCTTCAGCTCGCCTGCTTCGCCTTTCGGACTCACGTGGATCCTCCTTGTCATGAGCTCCCCTGGGGAAGTTGCCGCAACAGCTGCTACGCGCATGAAGTCCGGTTGAAATTCACGCTTGTAATTCGGCCGGAGTAGCACTTTCCAGTGTGACTTGCGCCGCTGTCGTATGCAATGGGAACTTGGTACCTTCGACGTTAGGCCTGCCATGGCCCAAGGTCAAAGACGTTCGCATGATTGGTGGGGCGTGTCGAAACTTTCAGCCTTAACTTTAACCTTAACGTGACCTTAGCCGTCGAAATCCTCGGGCTCGACGTCGTCAAGGAACTCCCGGAACCTGCGGAGCTCGCGCTCCTCCTCCACGGTGGGAGGACCGGGTTCCGTGTCCTCGCCCTCGTCGTGTTCGGTGATGCGCACGCCGGCCTCGTCCATGACGGAGTCAGCGCACCAGATCCGGCATTTGGCCCGCAGCGCGATGGCCAGGGCGTCGGATGCCCTGGAGCTCACAGTGGCCCCGTTGTCGAACTGGAGCTGGCCGTAGAAGATGTTGTCCTCCACGGCCACGATGTTCACGCTGACCACGGAATGGCCAAGCGTCTCCACCACGTCCACGAGCAGGTCGTGGGTCATGGGCCGCGGCGGCACCACGCCCTGCTGCGCCAGCGCGATGGCGCTTGCCTCGGGCGTCCCGATCCAGATGGGAACGTGCCGCTCTCCATGCATCTCGCGGAGCAGGACCAGGGGCTGGTTTGAGGGCAATTCGATGCGGACGCCTACAATCTCGACTTCGATCATCAGATTTCCATCCGCGAGATACGGTCCTGGACAAGGGCGCGGTGCAGGGTGAGGCAGAGGTCGCTGATTTCCCTGGCTGCTTCCGCCGCGCGGGCCTGCGACGCAGCGTCCCTGCGCGAGGTCAGGGTGGCCACGGCGCGTTCCACGAGTCCGAACTCGCGCTCCGCGGCAGCCTGGAAGGGGCGGAGGTGCCGGGGCTCCAGGCCGTGGCTCTCCAGCTGGACACAGGCGCGGGCCACCTGGAGGGCGTGCTCGTCGAATTTGCCGTCGGTGTGCCCGATGAGGCCGAAGCTGAGCAGGGACTGCAAAAGCGGCACGCTGGCACCCGACTCCGCGCGCAGCTGCTCCTCGCTGAGCCTGCGCGCCTTGTTCTGCAGTTCCGCGGCGAGCTCGTCCGAGACGATCCGCGGGGACACGGTGACCCCGGGCGGGAGGTTCTCGGGCCGCTCACCCCGGTCGATCGCGTCAAGGTAGTCCTTAATGACCTTGAGCGGCAGATACTGGTCGCGCTGAAGCGACAGGACGAAGCGCAGCCGTTCGACGTCGCTGTCCGAGTACTGCCGGTAGCCCGCGGGCGTACGCCGGGGATTGATGAGCCCTTTTTCCTCAAGGAACCTGATTTTCGACGCCGTCATGCTCGGAAAGTCGTCGCTCAACTGAGCGAGCACTTCCCCGATGTTCAGGACCAGTGGTCCCCGGCGCTCCGGTTGTGCCATTGCCACAGGCAGCCGCTCCGAATCAGACGCGTCCTGCTGCGCGGGCAGGGCTCAGGTAGAAGGTGAGGCGGAACTTGCCAATCTGGACTTCGTTTCCGGACCTCAGTTCCACGCTGTCCACGCGGTCATGGTTGACGTAGGTGCCGTTCAGGCTTCCGGTGTCCACCACCTCGAAGCTCCGCGGTGTGCGCCGGAACTCGACGTGGCGGCGGGAGACCGTCACGTCGTCGAGGAAAATATCAGCATCCGGGTGCCGCCCGGCCGTGGTGACATCGGAGTCAAGGAGGAAACGGGCACCCGAGTTCGGCCCGCTGTGGGCCACGAGCAGGGCCGAACCGGAGGGCAGTGCCTCGACGGCAGAGCGTTCCTCCGGGGAGAGCTTGGGTACGATCGTCGGCTCGTCATGAACCGGAGTGAGGTTGATCGAGGTGGTTTCCGAGGCCCTGCCCGCACCTGTGCCGTAATCGCCGCTGGTGTGGTTCTGTTCGCCGCCAACCATGGATTCCTCCTCTTTCGTTGCAGATGTCCCCCTGCAATCAACGCGTACCGTCCGGAACTGCCTGGCAGAACCGATATGCCGCCCGCCGTCCGGCCACAGGACTCCATGGCTGGACTCCGGTGGCCGGGCAGCGGGACCGGTTAGCTTTAGCCTACCTGTTGTTCGTACTCCGATGCACTGAGCAGGGAATCCACTGCATCAGGTTCGGCCAGCTTGACTTCAATGAGCCAGCCGTCCCCGTACGGATCGGAGTTGATGAGCGCAGAATCGCCGTCGAGCGCCTCGTTGCGGGCCACAATCTCGCCGGAGACAGGAGCATAGATGTCGCTGACGCTCTTCGTGGACTCCACCTCACCGACGACGTCGTTTGCCTTAACAGTGGTGCCAACTTCGGGCATCTGGGCGTAGACGACATCCCCGAGGGCGTCCTGTGCGAAGTCGGTGATCCCCACGCGGACAACACCATCGGCGTTCGGTGCGGTCACCCATTCATGTTCGGCGGTGTAGGACAGATCAGAGGGAATGTTGCTCATCAGGGGCCTTTCATCGGGTCAATCACCAATGTCAACGGAGGCGTAGGGAACAGCCACCGGTTGAAAGTATATGCACAACTCCCTGGCCGCCGGATGCGCCGGTATGCCTGCGGGAACCGCCCAATCCGGCCTACCGTGTGGCAAAGTGGTGCCATGCCGGAACTACCCGAGGTGGCCGCACTGAGCACGTTCCTCGACACACGGCTGCGCGGCGCGGTGCTGGAGAAGATGCAGATCCTGTCCGTGGCGGTCCTCAAGACGGCCGACCCGCCCTACACGGCGCTGGCGGGCCGGGTTATCACCGGAGTCGAGCGGTTCGGGAAGTTTGTCAGCATCAACGCTGACGGCCTGTATCTCGTCTTTCACCTCGCCAGGGCCGGCTGGGTCCGCTACACCGAAAATCCCTCGCCCGATCCGCTCCGGCCCGGCAAAGGTCCCATTGCGGCCCGGCTGCACCTTGCGGACGGCGACGGCCGGAAGGTGGGCATCGACCTGACCGAGGCCGGCACCAAGAAGGGCCTGGCAATCTACGTGGTGTCAAAGCCCGGCGACGTTCCCGGCATCGCAGACCTCGGGCCGGATCCGCTCGTGCCGGCCTTCACCCGGGAGATGTTCGCCGAGATCCTTGCCGGGCACGCGCACCAGATCAAGGGCGTGCTGCGGAGCCAGAGTGTCATTGCCGGCATCGGAAACGCGTACAGCGACGAGATCCTGCACGCAGCGAAAATTTCCCCGTTCGCCATGGCCAATTCCCTGGAGCCGGCGAAGGTCGGGGTCCTGTTCGACTCCATCCACACTGTCCTGGGAGCCGCAGTGGCCCAAGCCCAGGGAAAGGCGCCCGCGGACCTCAAGGATGCGAAACGGAGCGGCATGAACGTGCATGGCCGCGCGGGCCAGCCCTGCCCGGTATGCGGGGACACGGTCCGGGAGGTGTCCTTTGCGGATACTGCACTGCAGTATTGCCCAACCTGCCAGACCAACGGCAAGATCCTGGCCGACCGCAGGACGTCGCGCTTCCTCAAGTAGCACGCTGCCGCGTGGACGACGGCGGGCAACCAGCCGGCGTCGTTCTCCAACCTCAGACTCGGGGCAACAGAAAACCCCGCCAACCCTGTTGGGTTGGCGGGGTTTTCATGCGGTCGGGCTGACAGGATTTGAACCTGCGACCCCTTGACCCCCAGTCAAGTGCGCTACCAAGCTGCGCTACAGCCCGTCAGTTCCGCCGTTCTCCGCCAGATGAATCTTCCGAAGAATTTCATCTAAGCAGTCCGGCCGAACCACCTAGAAGAGCTTACACGATTCCGGCGGGTGCCAGTGACACTTTCCGGTATTCGCCGCCCGGTGTGTCGTAATTAACGCTTCTTGCCGCGCTTTTCACGAACCCGCATGCTGACTTCGATGGGCGTACCCTCGAAGCCGAAGGTTTCCCGCAGGCGGCGGGTGATGAACCGGCGGTAGCCCGGGTCCAGGAATCCCGTGGTGAACAGGACGAACTTCGGCGGCCGGCTGGAAGCCTGCGTGCCGAACAGGATGCGGGGCTGCTTGCCGCCGCGGACCGGGTGCGGGTGCGCCGCCACCAGCTCGCCCAGGAAGGCGTTGAGCCGTCCGGTCGGAATGCGCCTGTCCCAGTTTTCCAGCGCCAGCTCCAGCGCCGGCACCAGGCGGTCCTTGTGCCAGCCCGTCTTGGCGGAGATGTTGACGCGCGGCGCCCACTCCACGTGGGCCAGGTCCTGCTCGATTTCGCGTTCCAGGTACCGGCGCCGTTCGTCGTCCAGAAGGTCCCACTTGTTGAAAGCGAGCACCAGGGCCCGCCCCGACTCAATGGCCAGCTGCAGGATGCGGACGTCCTGCTCGCTGAGCACCTCATCAACAGCAAGAAGAACGACGGCGACCTCCGCCTTTTCCAGCGCGCTCTGGGTCCGGAGCGAGGCATAGAAATCGGCGCCCTGCGCCATGTGCTGGCGCCGGCGGATGCCGGCGGTATCCACGAAACGCCAGGTTTGGCCGCCGAGCTCGATGAATTCGTCGACCGGGTCGCGGGTGGTGCCGGCAGTGTTGTCCACCACCACGCGCTCGGAGCCGGCAAGCTTGTTCAGCAGGGAGGACTTGCCGACGTTGGGGCGTCCGATCAGGGCAATCCGGCGCGGGCCGCCGGAGCGTTCTATGCCCTCAACGGTGGAGAACTCCGGCAGGGTGTCCATAACGTGGTCGAGCAGGTCGGCGACGCCGCGGCCGTGCAGCGCGGAGACGGGGTACGGCTCGCCGAAGCCCAGGCCCCACAGGACTGCGGAGTCGGCTTCCTGCACGAAGTCGTCCACCTTGTTGGCCACGAGGATGACAGGCTTCTTGCTCCGCCGGAGCATCTTCACCACGGCCTCGTCGGTGGCGGTTGCGCCAACTGCCGAGTCGACGACGAACAGCACTGCGTCAGCCAGCTCCACTGCCATTTCGGCCTGCTCCGCCACCCGGGCATGGATGCCGCGGGCATCGTGCTCCCAGCCGCCGGTATCCACCAGCGTGAAGTTGCGCCCGTTCCAGTTCGCCGAGTACATCACGCGGTCGCGCGTCACACCGGGGGTGTCCTCCACGACCGCCTCGCGGCGGCCCAGGATGCGGTTGACGAGGGTGGACTTGCCAACGTTCGGGCGGCCGATGATGGCGAGCACGGGGTCGAGCTTGAGCGGACCCTCGAACTCGTCCTCGTCGTGCAGGCCGCTGAGGAGCGCGGCGTCTTCTTCGTCGAGTTCGTAGTCGTCCAGTCCGGCGCGGAGGGAGGCGGCACGAAGCTCCGCCTCGTCGTCGTCCATGGCCGCCAGATGTTCAGCCACCTGGTCTGTGCCGGTGGGCGTGTATTCGTCTTCGCCGGCGCCGGAGTGGCCGGAAGTTTGAGTCGTATCGCTCATTGCGCTTTCCTTAATGGTGGTCTGCCGGCGGTCCGGCTACTGCGGTGGAACGTTGGTGCGGATGATCCGCGGAGGGCAAAGGGATTCCGCTGTGCCGGACGGTAGTCCTGACATGCGCGGCCAGAGTGTCCCGGATTTGCGTAGCCGCCCTGTCCATTGAAGCACGCCCGGTTTCACCCGGATTCCGGCCGAGCGCGAGGGGTTGGCCGAAGCTGACGTGCAGCCGGCGGCCGGGTTTCGGGATGCTGTCCAGGTGTTCGCCGCCCTGCCGGGTGCCCAGGATGGCCACGGGCACCACAACGGCGTCCGAATTCAGGGCGAGCCATGCCACCCCGTTGCTGATGCCGGTTGCCGTGCCGCTCCCCCGGGTCCCCTCGGGCAGGATGCCGATGCAGCGCCCGGCGTCGAGCACATCCTTGCTGAGCTGCAGGACGGACCGGTCCCCCGCACGGTCAACCGGAAGCTGGCCCGAGGCCCTCAGCACGCGGCCAAGGAAGCCCTTGAACATCTCCTTCTTAACGAGGATGTGCATCGGCCGGGGTGATGCGCCGAACATGACGGGTCCGTCGAGGAAGCTGATGTGGTTTCCTGCGAAAATCACCGGCCCCGCGGCCGGAACGTTGTAGCGCCCGGTGACGGAGGTGCGGTAGACGGCGTTGTTCAGGAACCCGCCGACCGGCCGGCTCCAAGCCATGGTCCACAGGCCGGGAACAACAGTCCCCGGCAGCCCGGCCCGGGTCTCCCTGGCGGCATCACTCATGGTTGATGACCTTGGTGACGATGCGGAGCGCGGCAACCACGGTTTCCTCGAAGTCCAGGTCGGACGAATCCAGCGTCACCACACCGTCCGCCGCCTGGGTGAAGTTCACCACGGTGGAGTCCTTCGCGTCCCGCTGGGTAACCTGGGCGGCCAGTTGCTCGGCGCTTTGCGTCCCGCCGAGCTGGATACCGCGGCGGCGGAGCCGGGCTTCCTCGCTGGCGGTCAGGAGCATGCGCACCTGTGCACCGGGCACGACGACTGTGGTGATGTCCCGGCCCTCCACCACCATGCGGCGGTTGTGCTTTTCGATCAGGGCGCGCTGGCGGCGGATGAGTTCGGTCCGGGCACCAAGCGTGGTGGCGATGGCGCTGACGGACGAGGAGATGCCCGGTTCCCTGATGGCGTCGGTGACGTCGGCGCCGCCGACCCGCACAAACTCGGTGTGCGGGCTGGTGCTGATGTCCAGCGGCAGTTCTTCGGCTGCCAGTTCGACGGCGGTGGCGTCGGCAAGGTCCGTTCCGCGGTCGAGGCAGTACCAGGTGAGGGCCCGGTACATGGCACCGGTGTCCAGGTAGGCGAGGTTCAGGCGCCGTGCCACTTCCTTGCTGACGCTGGATTTGCCCGAGCCTGATGGCCCGTCGATGGCCACGACCAGCGGCCGGCCCAGCCGGAGGGCAGGCAAAGTGTCGATCAGTTCCTGTGTCATTACTGAAGTACCCGCCATCCACGGTCGCTTAGTGCTTCTACAAGTAGGTCATGCGCGCTCGGCAGCACCGAGATCTCCACCATGCCCACGTTCTGTCCGGAGGAGTGGTCCAGCCGGAGGTCTTCGAGGTTGACGCCAATCTCACCGATCTCGGTCAGCAGCCTGGCGATCTGGCCGGGCCGGTCATCGACAAGCACTGTGAGCCAGGAATAGGCCTGCGGAGGTCCGCCGTGTTTACCCGGGATTCTGGCCTGCCCTGCATTGCCTTCGCTCATCAGCTGGGCCAGGTCAAGACGGGCCCCGGCAGCCGCGGGGTCTTCCAGCGTCCCGATCAGCCGGTTGAGGTCTTCGCGCACACCGTAAAGAATCTCCACCACCTTTCGGGCATTCGCCCCCAGGATCTGGACCCACAGCGTGGGGTCGCTGGCTGCGATGCGGGTGGTGTCGCGGAGCCCGTTCCCGGCAAGGGAAAGGGCATGCATCGGAGTGTCCTGCAGCCGGCTGGCCAGCAGCGAGGACATCACCTGCGGCAGGTGCGAGACCAGGGCCACGGCCCCGTCATGTTCCTCGGCCGTGAACTGCGAAACGAGGCCACCCAGGTCGGTGGCCAGCGCCCGTGCGGCCTGGACTGCCCCCGCCGAGGATTCCTCGGTCGGGCACATGACCCACGGCATGGAGGTGAAAAGCTCGCCCCGGGCGGCGACGGGCCCGGACTTTTCGCGTCCAGCCATGGGGTGGGTACCCACGTAGCGGCTGAGGTCCGCGCCGCGGCTCCGCAGGTCATGCAGGATCGCTGCCTTGACGCTGGCGATGTCGACGACGGTCGCGTCCGGATAGTCTGCCAGCGCACGTTCCACAACGTCCGCGGTCACGTCCGGCGGAGACGCGACCACGACGAGTTCAGGACGTTCGTCACCCATGGCAGCCAACGGGACACCCGCGCCGATGTCGACGGCGACGGCCTGGTTGGTCGGCGACGGATCGGACAGGTACACGGCAACGCCGCGGCCGCGCAGGCCGAGGCCGATGCTGGTGCCGAGCAGGCCCGTGCCGATAACGACGACCGGGCCATTCAGATGGCCGCGGCCGTGCGTACGGAAAGCCGACATCCCTTACAGCCCCACGGATGCCAGCAGGTGGCCGACTTCCTGCTTGCCGAGGTTGCGGATGCTTCCCTGGCGCTGATCGCCCAGGCCGATGGGGCCGACCTTGACGCGCACCAGGCGCAGTACCGGGAACCCGACGGCGTCGAACAGGCGCCGGACGATGCGGTTCTTGCCAGAGTGGAGCACCACTTCGATCAGGACATGGCCCGGGGTCGAGTCGACCAGGCGGAAGGAGTCGACCGAGGCAAAGCCGTCCTCGAGTTCTATGCCCTCCTTGAGCTGCGCGCCGATGCCCTGCGGGAACGGCCCGCGGACCTGGACCAGGTAGGTCTTGGGGACCTCATAGGACGGGTGCGTCAGCCGGTTGGCCAGCTCGCCGTCGTTGGTCAGCAGCAGCAGGCCCTCGGTGGCGACGTCAAGGCGCCCGACGTGGAAGAGCCGTTCGCCTTGGTTGTTGCGGATGTAGTCACTGATGCACGGCCGGCCTTCGGGGTCCTCCATGGTGGACACCACGCCCTTGGGCTTGTTGAACACCATGTAGACCAGCGTGTCATCGAGCTGGATGCGCAGGCCGTCCACGTGGATGACGGCGGTCTTGGGATCGATGCGTACACCGAGCTCGGTGACGACCTTGCCGTCGACCTCAACACGGCCCTCGGCGATCATGTCTTCGCAGACGCGGCGGGAGGCGACGCCGGCGGAGGCCATGACCTTCTGCAAGCGGACGCCGTCGGCGTCGTGGACTTCGGACTGCGGCACCTCGGCGCGCGGTCCGCGGGTGCGGGAGGGCCGGCGGACCGGCCCCAGGTTCTGACCGAAGCGTTCGCTGCCGAAGGCGCGCGAACCCGCTGCCTTGGGGGCGCCCGACTTGGGCTTCAGTGCGCCGGGGGTGCCGGGGGCCCTGTTCGCGCCGGGCTTCCGGGCGGCGGCGGCATTGCGGGCGCCGGTCTTGGGTGCACCTGTCCTGGCTGCGGGGGCCTTGGCGCCGCCCTTCCAGTCACCGGCGGGCCGCCGGCCGGCGGGTGCCTCGTCGGGATCGACGAAGCGCTCCTCGCGGGGCTTGGCCTTGAAGGTGCGGTCGCCGAAGGGGCGGTCGCCGCCCTTGGGGAAGTCGCGCTTCCCGGCGCCTGCGCCTGCGCCGCGGCCTTGTGCCGCGCCGCGTGGAGCGTTGCGCTCCGGACCTTTACGTCCGGAGCTGTTACGTGGTGAACCCTGGCGTCCCGCCTGTGTCATGACCCGTCCTCTGTGATTTTTGACCGGCAAAGGTTGTCCAAAGACAACACTAGCCAGCCGTGCAGATTAAATCTGCCCTGGTAAAAACTGCTTTGCAGGCGTGCCGCCTACATACTTCCGGCGTCGTAGAACTCTTCAATTCCTTCAAGCCCCGGAAGGTGCGGTGAAAGCTGAGGCAACTCAGCCACCGAGCCGATTCCCATGCGTTCAAGGAAATACGACGTCGTGCGGTACAGGACAGCGCCCGATTCCGGATCTGTTCCGCCATCCTCGATTAAGCCGCGCTGGGTTAGCGTCCGCACAACAGAGTCAACGTTGACTCCCCGAATTGCAGAAACCCTTGCCCTGGATACCGGCTGCCGGTAAGCGATGACGGCCAGTGTCTCGAGCGCCGCCTGGGTCAGCCTGGCCGTCTGCCCCTCAAGGACAAAAGCACCGACGACGTCGGCGAATTCAGCCCGTGAGTAGATGCGCCAGCCGCCGGCGACATTCCGCAATTCAAAACCCCGGGGGCTATAAGCGACGTCATGTTTAGGTCCGTTGCTGCCAGTTTCCAAATCCGGGGCTTTAACAGTATAGCCGTCATAGTCGCGCTGCAGATCCAGCAGCAGTTCCTCGACGGCTGCCACCGTCAGGTTCAGTCCGGCGGCCAGGTCGGTGGCAGAGGCGGGCTCGTCCAGCACCATCAGCACCGCCTCAAGTGCGGCGCGTTCCCGGCCCGCAACTGGATCCGTCATTGCTGCTCCTCGTATTCTTCGCTCAGGTGCTCCCCCGTCCATCCGGTGCCATCCGCGGTCCAGCGGACAGTCAGGTCTCCCAGCGGCGCCACCTGGTCGAAGGCCACCACCTGGTCCCTAAACAGCTCCAGCAGCGCCAGGAAGCGCGCCACCACAACCAGCGTGGATTCGGCGTCGGCTATCAATGCACGGAACGTCAGGGGCCGGCCGTCCTGCAGCCGCAGGCCGATGAGTTCAGCCTGTTCCCTGACGCTGACCGTGCTGCCGTGCAGGTGGGCCACGCCCACCTCTGTCGGTGCGGGGTCCTTTGGCTTGAGCGCTGCCTCGGCCAGCGCCGCGAACTGTGCGGGGCTGTGCTTCCAGACCAGCTCCGGCAGCATCGCTGCGAAGTGTTCCTCGAGGGCCACCTGCCGCGGATAGCGCCGGGACTCCAGTTCCAGGGTGGCGTCCATCAGCGCGGCAACCTTCTTGAAGGCCTTGTACTGCAGCAGCCGGGCAAAGAGCAGGTCACGTGCCTCGAGAAGGGCGATGTCGTCATCGTCCTCCACTTCCCCGGCCGGCAGCAGGCGCGCCGCCTTCAGGTCCAGCAGCGTGGCCGCGATGACCAGGAACTCACTGGCCTCGTCAAGGGCCCACTCCTCCCCCAACTCCTGGAGGTTCCGGATATACCGGATGAACTCGTCGGTGACCGTGGCAAGCGCCACCTCGGTGATGTCCAACTGGTGTTTGGAGATCAGCCCCAACAGGAGGTCGAAGGGGCCGCTGAAGTTGGCCAGGCGTACTTCGAAGCCGGACCGCCTGGCCTCGGCGGCGGGCGTTGCCGGCTCTGCGGTCATCCGGGCTAGGGCGCGCCGCCGCGCGAAATCAGTTCCTTGGCGAGGCGGCGGTAGGCGTCGGCACCCACGTGGTTTCCGGCATAGCTTGTGATGGGCTCGGCAGCCACGGTAGCGTCAGCGAACTTGATGGAACGCTTGATGACGGTTTCGAAGACCTTGTCGCCGAAGGCCTCCACCAGGCGGCTGATGACCTCACGGCTGTGCAGCGTGCGGGCGTCGTACATCGTGGCCAGCACGCCGTCCACCTGCAGCCGCGGGTTGAGCCGGTCCTGGACCTTGTCGATGGTTTCGACCAGCAGGGCCACCGCGCGCAGGGCAAAGAACTCGCAGATGAGCGGGATGATCACGCCGTGGGCCGCGGTCAGGGCGTTGACGGTGAGCAGACCGAGCGAAGGCTGGCAGTCGATGAGCACGACGTCGTAGTCGTCCTCGACCTTCTTGAGCGCCCGGTCCAGGACCTGCTCACGGGCCACCTCGTTGACCAGCTGAACTTCCGCCGCCGAGAGGTCGATGTTGGCCGGCAGCAGGTCCACGTTCTCCACGCCGGTCTGGTGGATGGCGTCCCGGATGTCAATCTTGCGGTCCATCAGGACGTTGTAGACCGTCAGATCGAGTTCATGGGGGTTGACGCCGAGCCCGGCGGACAGCGCACCCTGCGGGTCGAAATCCACCAGGAGCACGCGGCGGCCGTACTCGGCCAGCGCTGCGGCAAGGTTGATGGTAGAGGTGGTCTTGCCCACCCCGCCCTTCTGGTTAACCATGGCTATGACGCGGGCCGGTCCATGGGAGGACAGCGGCGCGGGCTCCGGAAATTCGCGGTGGGGACGGCCGGTAGGACCCATGACGGCGTCTTCCAGGTCGAGGTCCGTGCCTTCCAGAGTTGCTGAACCCTGTTCGCTGCTCACGTATCTATCCACACTTTCGATGACGGTGATTCTTCTGCCGCTGTCTGCCAGCGCCCCTGCTTCTTCCACCCCAAGGCTACAGCGCCCGACACGGCATTCCATGAACCTTGACTTTTGACGGCGTTTGAGCCTTTACCTTGTACCTGAGGTCGAAGGTTGACTTTTCTGACGGCATGAAACCGCCCGCACAGGCGAGGCCTGTGAGGGCGGTTTCACTTTGTCTGTACTGGCGCCGGGCCCTAGGCCTTGGCCGGCATGGCGGGAGCGGCTGCTTCCACCGCGCCGTGGTGGTGCGCCACCATGGTCTGTTCGTCGAACGGTTCCTGACCGGACAGCACCCGGTTGACCTGTTCGCCGTCGACCTCCTTGACCCAGGTGCCGACCAGCAGGGTGGCGACGGCGTTGCCGGTGAAGTTGGTCAGCGCACGGGCCTCTGACATGAAGCGGTCGATGCCGACGATCATGCCGACGCCGCCCAGGAGCTCGGGCCGGTGGGCCTGCAGGCCGGCGGCCAGGGTGGCCAGTCCGGCGCCGGTAACGCCGGCCGCGCCCTTGGATGCAATGATCATGAAGATCAGCAGGGAGATCTGCGCGCCGAGGTCCAGCGGGGTGCCCATCGCGTTGGCCACGAACAGCGACGCCATGGTCAGGTAGATGGCCGTGCCGTCCAGGTTAAAGGAGTAACCGGTGGGAACCGTCACGCCGACAACCGGCTTGGAAACGCCCAGGTGCTCCATCTTGGCGATGAGGCGCGGCAGGGCGGCCTCGGAGGACGACGTCGAGAAGATCAGCAGGTATTCGCGGGCCAGGTACTTCATCAGCTTGAAGATGTTCACGCCGGTGACAACCTGCAGCAGGCCGCCCAGGATGACGACGATGAACAGCGCACAGGTGATGTAGAACGCGATCATCAGGGTGAACATGCTCACGATGGCCTGGAAGCCGGTGGCGCCGACCACGGCGGCGATGGCACCGAAGGCACCCACCGGGGCAAGCCACATGATCATGATCAGGATGCGGAAGACCAGGGCCTGGCCGTGGCCGATGGCCTTCAGGATCGGGGCGCCCTGCGGGCCCATCTTCTGCAGCGCGAAGCCGACGAGGATGGCGGCGAGCAGGGTGGGAAGCACCGGAATGTCGCCGGGGATGATGCCCAGCAGGAAGTCGACGGTGCTGTCCGTGGCGGCCTTCTTGTTGGGGTCGTACGGCGTGAGCTTCAGGCCTTCGCCCGGGTGGATGATGTTGCCGACGACGAGGCCGATCGCCAGCGCGAAGGTGGACATCACGACGAAGTAGCCCAGTGCCAGGCCGCCGACCTTACCGACGGTGGCCGCCTTGGCGATGGAGCCGATGCCCAGCACGATGGTGCAGAAAATGACCGGGGCGATCATCATCTTGATCAGCTTGATGAAGCCGTCACCAAGGGGTTTGAGTGATTTTCCGACCTCGGGGAACAGCAGTCCCACCAGAGCGCCGAGGATGACGGCTGCGATGACCGCGATATACAGATAATGGGACTTGTCGAGTCCCTTACGCTCGGCTTTAGCCGGCGCTGCCGACTCTCCTCGTTGAGAAGCCATCTTGTCTCTCCTTATGGATAATCTGGAAGACGCTTCGGCACAATCTCTGGGCTCCGCGCGTCGGTCCTTTGTGATTTCCATCATTCGCCACAGGGTGACTTGGCTCACCGTTGCGTTCATATTGGTCATGGGAGGTGTTGATGATCCACCGCTGGAGCATCGCGAGGCGGCTGTTCGTCGCGAACCTGCTCTTTATGCTGGCCCTTACGGCTATCGTCGGCACGGCGGTCTTTGTAGACGCCAGGGACCATGCCTACGAGGAGGCCGGCCGGCGAATGGGCGCCCTCGCTACGTCCATTGCCGATAACCCGCTGGTTCTGCAGGCTGCCGGCTCCGGGAACCCCTCGGCGCAGCTGCAGCCGTACGCCCTGAAAGTCATGGCCGATTCCGGAGCGGATTTCATCACCATCATGGCGCCGGACCGGACGCGGTGGACGCACCCGCTGGACGAGGAGCTTGGCCGGCCCTACATCGGTTCGATCGAGGAGGCCCTCCAAGGACGGGTGTTCACCGAGATCACCGCCGGAACGCTGGGTCCGTCGGTGCGGACGATCGCCCCGGCCAAGGACGCCCGCGGCACGGTCCGCGCCCTCGTGGCAGCCGGGGTGACCGTCAATACCGTGGACGTGGCCATCTCTGGCAGGCTGCCGGCGCTGCTGGCCGTCTCAGGCTTCCTACTCGCGGCCGGATCGCTGGCGTCGTGGTTTCTTGGCCGCTACCTGCGGCGCGTGACAAGGGGGTGGGGTCCCGAGCAGCTGGCCCAGCTCTTCGCCTACTACGAATCGGTGCTGCACTCGGTCAGGGAAGGTGTCGTACTGATCGACCCGGCCGGAAGGGTGGTCATCTACAACGACCAGGCGGCCGAACTGCTGGGGCTGGAGCCGCGGGAAGCTGAGGACGATCACGCGGCCACGCCATTGCTCGCCGACCTGCCTTTGGCCCCCAGTCTCAAGGAACTCTTCGAGTCGGGACGCACGGCCCACGACGAAATCCACCTCACGCGTGACGGCGTGCTGGTGGTTAACCAGCGGCCGGCAGTGGGGCCGGGATCCTCCGCCGGACGGCAGCGGGGCCCGCTGTTCGGCACCGTTGCCACTATCCGCGACCGCACGGAGATCGAATCCCTGGGCACCGAGCTTGAGAGCATGCGGACGCTTTCCGATGCCCTCCGTGCGCAGACCCACGAGCACGCAAACCGCCTTCACACCATGGTCTCCCTGCTGGAGCTGGGCCGGACTGATGAGGCCCTCGACTTTGCCACGAAGGACCTGGAGCTGAGCCAGCAACTGACGGACGACGTGGTCGGTTCAGTCCAGGAGCCGGTGCTGAGCGCACTGGTCATGGGCAAGGCAGCCGAGGCCCACGAGCGCGGCGTCGAGCTGGTGGTCGAGGCGTCCGGGCCGGCCCTCAGCGGAGACTTGGCCGTACAGGACCTGGTCACCGTCCTTGGTAATCTGCTGGACAACGCCATCGACGCTGCCGCCGAGGTCCCCGCACCACGGCGGGTGGAGCTGCTGGTGGACACGGCGGGCGGAAGCCTGGACATCACCGTGCAGGATTCGGGCAAAGGCATTGATCCAACAGCTGTGGACGACGTGTTCCGCTACGGTTTCAGCACCAAGACGGCCGGGCCCTTCGGACGGGGCCTCGGCCTGGCACTGGTGAAACAGGCCGTCCAGCGCCTGGCCGGTACCATGAGCATCAGCAACTCGAGCACCGGCGGGGCGCGCTTCCACATCGCGCTTCCGGCCACGATCGCTTCGGACACGTTGCTCCCAGACACACTGCTCCCAGACACCTTTCCACCTAGCACACCGCCGTCCGGCACAATTCCATCCGGCACATTCCCGTCCAGCACATTCCCGTCCAGCACGGCCGCATCGAGCCCCCCGGAGGAGCACGCGTGACAGACATCCGAGTCCTCGTCGTCGAGGACGAGCTCATAGCGGCTGCGGCACACGCCGCCTACGTGGGCAGGGTGGACGGCTTCACGCTGGCGGGAACGGCCCCGGACGGCCAGTCGGCGCTCCGCATGCTCACCGAATTTTCCGCCGCTGGCAGCCCGGTGGAGCTGGTTCTGCTGGACATGAACCTGCCGGACCTGCATGGCCTCGACATCGCCCGGCGGATGCGCTCCGCCGGGCACTTCGCCGACATCATCGCGATTACGGCTGTTCGGGAACTGGCGATTGTCCGCAGCGCCGTCTCCATCGGCGTAGTGCAGTACCTCATCAAGCCGTTCACCTACGCGACGTTCGCGGACAAGCTGGAGAGCTACCGGCAGTTCCGTGAGCAGTTGGCAGGACCGGCGGCGGGGTCGGCGAAGGCAGCCGCCTCGCAGAGCGATGTGGACCAGGCCTTCGCCAGCCTGCGGGCGCCGTCCGAGCTGCCGCTGCCGAAGGGCCTGGCCCCTTCAACGCTCGACGCCGTCCGCGATTTCATGAAGGAGCAGCCCGGGGCCGTCTCGGCCACGGAAGTCATGACGGCGTTGGGGATGTCGAGGGTTACGGCGAGGCGCTACCTCGAGTACCTTGCCGACGCCGGAACGGTCTCCCGCACGGCACGGTACGGCGCTCCGGGCCGCCCGGAGAACGAGTACCGCTGGTCCCGGGCCTGACTTCTGCCGGGCACCGTGATACGCAGATCCGCCCTCAGGCGGCCGTGGGTGAGGACCAGTAGGGCCAGGGATCCAAAGGCAGCGGTGGATCCAGGCCGTCGGGCATATCCGGAGGCTCCAGCTCCTCGTCCGGCTCAAGCCAATCCTGGCCGGGTGGCAGCTCCCGCCAATCCTGGCCGGCTGGCAGTTCCTGCAAGTCTTGGATTGGCGGCGGTTGTGGCCATTCCGGTGGTTCCCAGTCCTGGTGTTCGGCGGGGTAGTGACGGCCGGATGGTGAGATCCAGCCGGGCGGGCCTTCCCGGGTGGCGCCGACCGGTCTCCATGCCGTGGTGTGTTTGAGGCGGTGGTGTTTGGGGCAGGGCTGGCCGAGGTTGGTCACGCCGGTGCCGCCGCCGTCTGCCCAGGCGAGGATGTGGTCGGCGTCGTTATCGAGGGAGTGGTTGTTGCAGTTGGGGAATGTGCATTTGGCGTCGCGGAGGCGGAGCCATTGGCGCATCGGTTTGGTGAGCCGGTAGCTGGTGCGTCCGATCTCCAGCGGTGCGCCGTCCTGCGGATCAGTCAGCACCCGCAAAAACGAGGTCGCGCCGTTGGCGACGAGCCGGCGGGCCGTGGAGGCCGGGATCGGCCCGTATCCGTCGAGCATGGCTGGCTCGTCGGTCTGACCGAGCAGCGCGAACACCGGAACGGTGACAAGGACCTGCGCCCGCGGGGACTGCACATCACCGGGGACGGAGTCCGCGGAGGATCCTGCAGCTACGCCGTCACCACTGGAACCTGCCGTTAACAGCCATCCTGCAGTGACATCGGCGCGCAACTGCGACAGGGTCCGGGATTCGGTGGGCCCTTGAAGCCCACGTGCGATGGCTGTGGTGTGATTCCAGATCCCGGCGGCCTGGTCAGCGGGCAGAAACACCGACAGCCAGGCCATGCCGTCCCGGTCCGGCTGGTACTCCAGCCGGCGGTCCTTGGCACTGCTGCGGTGCCGGGCTTCGATGCTGTCCTGGTGGTGCCGTTCCCGCCAATACCTTGCCTTCGCCCGGAACCTCGCCGGTGTCAGCTCCCAGGCCGGGCAACCGCGCGCCGGATTGGGAGCCTCCGGGTCCAGGAAGTGGGCCTCAAAAGCCGCCGCGGTTTCGGGTGTCAGCCCGTCGGTTTCGTCGCACATGATCCGCCCGTGCTGCCAGGACAGCGTTCCCGCCTGCATCGCGGCCAGCGTCAACGGCAAATCCGAACTCAATTTGGCGGACTCAACCAGAAACCGTGCCGCCGCACCCTCACTCACCGTCAACGCGCCGGCCACCTCCGCGGTCACGGACATCTGCCGGACAGAACGGTCCTGCGGGGTCAAAGCCGGCGCTGCCATCGCCGCATCCGCCGTGGCGTATCCGGTGGCCAGCTGCACCTTCACAGCCGCAAGCCGGGCTTCCATCCCGGCCACATCCGTCAGGCCGTCCAGGAATGCAGTCGCCTGCTCTCCAAGAGGGTCAACATGATCCGGCAGCGAATCCGCGTCCCCCGGACCCGGATCAGCCGTCCTGCGCAGCTCGGCAGCCAGCGCCAGGGCCGAGGCACTAATGGCCTCCAACGCCTCCGCAGCAGCCGTGCTGTTATCCATGTCCACAGTATGAGCGGGGGCACTGACATTCTTAGCCGCACTAGCGGAGGTCACCCGGCTGCCCCTGCCATCGCCGTCGTTCCCTGCCATAGAAGTCAGGCCACCGCCTCCCGGCCCCACGGCCCGGTGCGGGGTGCCCCCAATACCTTTCATAGACCCATTCTGATCCCAGGGACTGACATTCTTGCCGGCCCGACCGGGGGCCGGGCCATACCTGTCCCTCTGGTGCAGCCCCACCGCCAGCAACGGCATCCTGCCCCGCACTCGAGTCCACCTAGCAACAGGCTTGTGTATACAGAGAATGAGGGGATTCCCTGTTTCGCCTGCTGAGGCTAGGCAAACTCGCGCCCTCTGTATACACTCGGGATAGATTCAAGCGAAGAAAGGAGGCAAGATGCGTGCCAGTGACAGGGCCTATGCCGCGCTGCGCGAAGACATCATCGAATGGCGCCTCCTCCCAGGCACCGTACTCGCCGAAGTCGAACAATCCGAACGCCTCGGCGTCTCACGCACCCCGCTCCGGGAGGCGCTGAGCCGCCTGACGGCGGAAGGGCTGACGACGGCGGGCGGCCGCGGCGTCGTCGTCACCGATATCTCACTGGAGGACATCGACGAGCTGTTCGAACTCCGTGAAACCCTCGAGGGAAAAGCTGCCGCACTGGCAGCCCAGCGCGGGGATGCCGACATCTTCCTCCAGCTCCAGAGCGAGCTGCTGGACGCGCCCGCCCTGCTCAGCTCCCCGGATCCCGCCCGCCACGACTATTACGAGCTTGTCGGCCGCCTGGATGCAGCCATCGATGCTGCCATCGCAAACTCCTACCTGGCGCAGGCCATGCGGAGCCTGCGCGTCCACCTTGTCCGGGTCCGCAGGCTGGCCGCCGACGACCACGCCCGGCTCACAGCCGCAGCAGCTGAACATGCCGCCATCGCCGAAGCCATCGCCGAAGGCAACTCAAGGCTTGCCGAAGCAGCCACCACCGTCCATCTGCACCGCAGTCTTTCCCATGTCAAAGCCGCCCACACATCCGCCCAGAAGGAGTCCCATGGTTAAGGAACACCACGTCCGCGTGTACAAGAGCGAGGAAAACCTCCCCCGCGAGGATCAGCTCGCCCACAAGATCGCCGTGGTCGCCGCCGACCCGGTAGCGGTTACCGCCGACGTCACGGACATGGTCATCAACCGGATCATCGACAACGCCTCCGTCGCCATCGCCTCTCTGAACCGCGCTCCGATCGTTGCGGCCCGGGCCCAGGCGCTCACACACGCCCCGTCCAGCGGCGGTAAAGGGGCCAAGGTCTTCGGCATCGGCGAACGCGTCTCCCCGGAGTGGGCAGCATGGGCCAACGGCGTGGCGGTCCGGGAACTGGACTACCACGACACGTTCCTCGCCGCGGACTACTCGCACCCGGGCGACAACATCCCGCCGATCCTCGCTGTCGCCCAGCACGTGGGCTCCAGCGGCCAGGACCTGATCCGCGGCATCGCCACCGGCTACGAGATCCAGGTGAACCTGGTGAAGGCGATCTGCCTGCACAAGCATAAGATCGACCACGTCGCCCACCTCGGCCCCGCCGCGGCGGCCGGCATCGGCACCCTCCTGGGCCTGGATGTGGAAACCATCTTCCAGTCCGTGGGGCAGGCCCTGCACACCACCACCGCCACGCGGCAGTCCCGCAAGGGCGAGATCTCCACCTGGAAGGCGCACGCCCCGGCCTTCGCAGGGAAAATGGCCGTCGAAGCCGTCGACAGGTCCATGCGCGGACAGACCTCCCCGGTACCGATCTACGAAGGCGAGGACGGCGTGATCGCCTGGATGCTGGACGGCCCGGACGCCTCCTACGAGGTACCCCTGCCCACGCCCGGCGAGGCCAAGCGCGCCATCCTGGACACCTACACCAAGGAACACTCGGCCGAGTACCAGGCGCAGGCGTGGATCGACCTTGCCCGCAAGCTGAACAGGGAACACCCCGAGGCGACCGATCCGGCCAACGTGAAGTCCGTCCTGATCAAGACGAGCCACCACACCCACTACGTGATCGGCTCCGGCGCCAACGATCCCCAGAAGTACAGCCCCACCGCGTCCCGGGAAACCCTGGACCACTCCATCCCGTACATCTTTACTGTCGCGCTGCAGGACGGGGCCTGGCACCACGTCGACTCCTACTCCCCCGACCGCGCCGGCCGCCCGGACACGGTGGAGCTGTGGCAGAAGGTGTCCACGGTGGAGGACCCGGAGTGGACCCGCCGGTACCACTCCCTGGACATCAGCGAAAAGGCCTTTGGCGGTTCGGTCGAAATCACCCTGTCCGACGGCACCGTCATCCGGGACGAGATCGCCGTCGCCGACGCCCACCCGCTGGGCGCCCGGCCCTTCACCCGCGAGCAGTACGTCAATAAGTTCCGCACGCTGGCTGCCGGGCTGGTGACGGAGGATGAAATCGAAAGGTTCCTTGCCGCCGTCGAACGCCTCCCGGAACTGGGGGCAGGCGAGCTGGACCAGCTCAACATCACTGCGGCGCCCGGCGTCATCGATTTCAGCGCCGCGCCCAAGGGGCTGTTCTAAATGCTGTACTCCGCGGCCACCCCCGAACAGAAGCGGTTACGCTTCCGTGAACTGCTGGCTTCCGGAACCATCCAGCAGTTCCCCGGAGCGTTCAACCCGCTATCGGCCCGGCTGATCGAGGAGAAGGGCTTCGCCGGGGTGTACATCTCCGGCGCCGTCCTGGCCAACGACCTCGGCCTGCCCGACATCGGCCTGACCACCCTCACCGAAGTCGCAACAAGAGCCGGCCAGATCGCCAGGATGACCGACCTGCCGGCCATCGTGGATGCTGACACCGGCTTCGGCGAACCCATGAACGTGGCCCGCAGCGTGCAGGAACTGGAAAACGCCGGGCTCGCCGGCTGCCACATCGAGGACCAGTTCAACCCCAAGCGCTGCGGCCACCTCGACGGCAAGAACGTCGTGGACCTGGACACCGCCACCAAGCGGATCCGCGCCGCCGCAGATGCGCGGCGGGACCCGAATTTCCTGATCATGGCCCGCACCGACGTCCGTGCGGTGGAGGGTCTGGACGCGGCGAAGGACCGGGCCAGGGCCCTGGTGGAGGCTGGCGCCGACGCGATTTTCCCCGAAGCCATGGCCACGCTGGAGGAGTTCCGGGCCATCCGCGACGCCGTCGACGTGCCGATCCTGGCCAACATGACCGAGTTCGGCAAGAGCGACCTCTTCACCGTGGACCAGCTGCAGGATGCGGGCGTGAACATGGTGATTTATCCGGTGACCCTGCTCCGTAGTGCCATGGGGGCGGCTGAGCGTACGCTGGACTCAATTAGGGCTGACGGAACGCAGGAAGCGCAGGTAGGGAGCATGCTGACGCGCGCGCGGCTGTACGACCTGGTGGATTACGAGGCCTACAACCGTTTTGACACCGGTGTCTTCAACTTCCGGATCCCCGGGACCGACTGACACCCAAAATCCCCGCAGGACCACCGGCCCCTCCGGCCGGTAATCGGACGCAAGGAACGAAGGAGTTCAGCATGGCTGAAGCAGAGATCAAGAAGGGCCTCGACGGCGTCGTGGTGGACTACACCGCAGTCTCGAAGGTCAATCCCGACACCAACTCATTGCTGTACCGCGGCTATCCCGTCCAGGAGCTCGCCGCCAGGTGCAGCTTCGAAGAGGTCGCTTACCTCCTGTGGAACGGCGAGCTGCCGTCCTCCGGCGAGCTGGCTGACTTCACGGCACGGGAACGCGCCGGACGGAGGCTGGACCCCGTGGTCAAGCAGGTGATTGATGCCCTGCCGACGACGTCGCACCCCATGGATGTCTGCCGTACCGCGGCATCGGTGATGGGCGCCCGCCACAGTCTCGCAGAGGATTCCTCCCGGGAGGCCAACATGGCCAAGGCCCTGGACCTGTTTGCCGCGATGCCGGCCGTGGTGGCGTACGACCAGCGGCGCCGCCACGCGGCGGGACGCCCCGTTGAACCGGTGGAACCGAGGGACGACCTCGGTTACTCGGCCAACTTCCTGTGGATGACCTTCGGCGAGGAGGCCGTCGCCGAGGTGGTGGAGGCCTTCAACGTCTCCATGATTCTTTACGCGGAGCACTCCTTCAACGCCTCCACCTTCGCCGGGCGCGTCATCATGTCCACGCTGTCCGACCTCCATTCGGCGGTGACCGGGGCCATCGGTGCTCTCAAGGGGCCGCTGCACGGCGGGGCGAACGAGGCCGTGATGCACACCTTCGACGAGATCGGCATCCGGCCCGAGGAATCCCTCGAGGAAGCCGCCGAGCGCGCCAAGGCATGGATGGAAAACGCCCTGGCCCAGAAAAAGAAGGTCATGGGCTTCGGGCACCGGGTCTACAAGCACGGCGACTCCCGCGTGCCCACCATGAAGGCCGCACTCGACAAGATGATCGCGCACTACGGCCGGCCCGAACTGCTGGGCCTGTACAACGGGCTCGAATCGGCCATGGACGAGGCCAAGGGCATCAAACCGAACCTCGACTACCCGGCCGGCCCCACGTACCACCTCATGGGCTTCGACACGAACATGTTCACGCCGCTGTTCGTGGCCAGCCGGATCACGGGCTGGACCGCCCACTTCATGGAGCAGTTGAACGCGAACTCGCTCATCCGCCCGCTGAGCGCGTACAACGGTCCGGATGAACGGCACGTGCCGTAGCCCCTCACCCGTAAACGCGTACGACGCCGGGCCGGTCACCTTTTGCGGTGGCCGGCCCGGCGTCGTTTGTTGCTGGGTCCGTTTTGGGCGGGTCAGGACGAGATCTGCAGGCTTTGGATCATGGCCTTCAGCTTCCTGTACTCCGGTGTCTCCATGTAGGCTCTGGCCTCAGCAATGCTGGCAAATGTTGGCTCGGCGGCCTCCTGTACGGCCCGGTCCGCGAAGGACAGCATGCCCCGCGGAGCACCTGTGACCACTGTGTACATCAGGCAGCTGTCCTGCGTTCCTCCGCTTGAGTTGTCCACCAGCCCCATCTGGTAGCTGAGACCCTTGCCAGTCGAGGTCTTGTCCATGACGCGGTACGAGAACCGGACTCCCCGCTGGACGGCCCAGCCTGCGGTAAGGGATGACGAGTCAGTATCAAGTTCGGTGATCTTGTAAGTCCCGGCGTTGCAGGCGCCGCCGAGGCCGCCGGCAGCAGAGTGCTGGAAGTTTGCCACGGTCTTGCCGGCTTCGTCGGAAACCGCGATTCCCGACCCCGGGTACTCAGGCGTTCCGACTGGGAGGTCCTTCGCCGTCCAGCCCTCGGGGAGAACGAAGCTGGCCTGCCCGTCCTCGCTGACGAAGCGCTTGCTTGTTGTCGCCGTTTTGGCCGGCTGCAGCGCCAGGGAGATCAGCATGCGCTTGAGGTCCCGGTACTCCTGCGTTCCCATGTATGCCTTGGCCTCGGCCACCGAGTCGAACGCGAGCGGGGCGTCCTTTCCGTCCGCCGTGAGCCAAAGAGTGTCGCCAAATTGCGCGAACGGGACGTTGTCCGGGCCGAGGATGCCGTTGTACAAACCGCAGGTTGTGGTCTGCTGAGCCAAGTCTCCGTCAGTCAGGGCGAGGGACCCGTAGACCTTGTCTCCCTGGATTACGCGGAAGACAAAGGCGGACGGGCCTCGGGGGTGTTCCCTGAGCTTGGCCGCTTTCTGCTGAATGTCGACAACCACCGAGTCGAGCGTCTGGAACGGCTTCGGGACCGGGCACACCGGACCACCCGTGGCTTCATAGACGAGGCGAAGTGTGGCCACGGTCTTGCCGGCGGCGTTCTTCACTTCAACGATGTTGTACGAGCCACCAGCGATGGTCGCCGGCGTTTGAGCCACGGTCCACCCCAGCGGGTGCTCGAAGGTGGCCTGGCCGGTGGCGTCCGTGAAGGTGGTCCACGAAACTGCGGCTGCAGGAGGGGGCGGCGCCGGCGTTGCTGTCGCCGTCCGTGTCGCGGAGGGCGTAGCCGTCACCGTTGGCGTTACCGGCTCCGCCGATGTGGAGGCGGAGGCGGAGGGCAGAACTGTGCCCGCCGGGGCGGGGGCCGATGTCAGCGATCCGAGGTTCGTCGCCACCAGAACACCGACGGTCACCGCTGCCGCGGCCAAAGTGAGCACACCGGCGACTCGGGCCCGCCGCCGTTTCCGGTCGCCGAACTGCAGTACGTTCGCCGGCAGGCTGTCCGTGAATATCGGGGCATCGGTGGTCACCCGGCGCAGGACCTCATCGGCGTCGGGAGTACCGGCAGGATCGTTGCGGAGCGGGTCTGACCCGGAAATCATGTTCTTGATCGGATCCATCTCATGCCCCCATCTTCTGTGTGACGGATTTCTGTCCGCCCGGGTTCTGACTGCCGGGGTTCTGACTGCCGGGGCTCTGTCTTCCCGAGCTCTGTATTCCCGACTCCGCGGGCACCGGCATTTGCTTGCGGAACGCCGCCCTGGCTCGGTGCAGGCGCACTTTGGCAGCAGTTTCGCTGCACTCCAGAACGCCGGCGATCTCCGCCATGGTCAGCTCGTCCCAATAGGCCAACTGCAGGATGTCGCGCTCACTGTCGCGCAGGGCGGCCATGGCGTCGTGGACCACCAGATCCTCGGAGTCGGTCCCGGAACGGAGCTCGGCGGATGCCCGGAGTTTTGCCTGCAGGGCCACCTGCCTGTCACGGCTCCGGTATGCATTTCCGACAAGGTTCCGCGCCACGGTCAGCAGCCACGCGATGTCCGCGCGTGGCTGGTCCTGCCATTTTTGCCATACGACGCGGAACACGTCGGCGGCAAGCTCTTCAGCGAGCTCGGGCGATTCCACCCGCCGCCGCACATATCTGTATATCCGCGGATAGCTGTCCCTGTGAACGGCGATGAACGCCCGTTCGCGCTCCGAATCCACGTATCCCCCAAACGTAAAAAGTAGTGTCCTGACTTGGCAGGCTAACCGTATAGTTTCCGCCAGGGCACGGGCGGTTACACGGCCCGGAAAGAATATTCGGCGGACGCCACGGTCTCGTTGTCCCCGTTCAGGGTGATGACAGCATCGACGACGCTCCCGGCCAGAGCCAGGGGCAGCCAGTGCTCAGCATCCTGCCACATGCGCTCCAGCGGAAGGGAGGACACCAGGAACCACTCCGGAATGATCTCTGAGCTCTCGACGGGCTCACCGGCCCACCGGCGGGTGGTGAACAGGCTCGTGGACATGTTCCAGTCAGGGCGGGCGGGAAAAATGAACTCCACTGTGCCCGCGTCCAACAGGTCCTCCTCGAGGACAACGACGCCGGATTCCTCCAGCACCTCGCGGCACGCCGCCTGGGCATCGGTCTCGCCGGCCTCCACGTGGCCGCCGAGTCCAACAATTTTGCCGCTTCCGAAGCCGGTCCGCTTCAGGCCAAGGAGCACCTCAAGCCCGGCCTCCGCGCGTTCCCGTAGCAGGAAGCAGAGGGTTACGGGCACGGAAGTCATGCAGACCAGCCTAGCGGTGCCGGCGCTATACGCGCGTTGACGCAGGAGCCGGGATTACCCCAGGGCCCGGGGGTGCGCTGCGGCATAGACTTCCCGCAGCGTGTCGGCGGTGACCAGGGTATATACCTGTGTGGTGGTCACCGAGGCATGGCCAAGCAGCTCCTGGACCACGCGGACATCCGCTCCGCCTTCGAGCAGGTGGGTGGCGAAGGAGTGCCGCAGCGTGTGCGGGGAGACATCCTTGGTGACCTGGGCCTTGTCCGCCGCGGCTTTCAAAATGGTCCAGGCGCTTTGCCGGCTGATGCGCCCGCCCCTCGCGTTGAGGAATAGCGCCGGGGTGCCCTTGCCCTTCCCCGCGAGCAGTGGGCGGCCCCGGACCAGGTAGGCGTCGAGGGCGCGGGCCGCGAATGAACCCAGCGGGACCAGGCGTTCCTTGGAGCCCTTTCCGAACAGCCGCACGATGGCCGGGCCGGATTCGGCGGCCTGCACCGAGAGGTCGTCGACGTCCAGGCCCACGGCTTCGCTGATCCGGGCTCCGGTGGAGTAGAGGAATTCGAGCAGCGCCCGGTCGCGGAGACCGGTGGCGGTGTCTGTGCCGGCGGCTTCCAGGATCCGCGTGACCTCGTCCACGGTGATGGCCTTGGGGAGCCGCTTGCCTGGCATCGGCGGGTGCACATCGCTGGCGGGGTCCGCCGTCGTCGTTCCTTCCAGCGCCCAAAAGCGGTGCAGTCCCCGAACGGCCACCACGGTCCGCGCCGCGGACCGCACTCCCAGCGGGGTACCGCCGTCGGCTCCGTCAGAGAGGGCCTGGGCGAAGCCCGTCACGTGGTGGCGGGTAATGTCAGCCGGGCTGCTGAGGCCCTGCCCGGCGAGGTAGGTCGAGTACCGGGCGAGGTCGCGGCGGTAGGCGGACAGAGTGTTTGCCGCCAGGCCCCGTTCGACGCCCATGTGCTGCAGGTAGTCGGTCACGCCGCGGTCAATGGCGGTGCGCGGCCGTGGTGGCGGTGCGGCTTCCGCGCCGTCTGCCAGACCAGGGTCTACCAGCGCAGAGTCCGCCGTGGCGGATGAATTCTCCGGTGCAGCCGTGTCCGCGGACATCAGCGCTGGCTGGGGTGGGCCGGCCAGGGGGCGTCGCCCGGCCGTAGCCCGCGGAAGCCGTCCGCTTTCGCGGCCGCGGCCGCGAGGATTCCGACGACGGCGGACGGGTTGTGCAGGCGTCCCTCCAGCACTGCGGCCACGGCATCCTCCAGCGGGATCCAGTGCAGCTCGATTTCCGCTTCCTCGTCCGTGCGGACGTGGAGTTCATGATGCGGGACCTCGGTGAGGCCGCGGGCCAGGTAGATGCGGATCGCCTCGCTGGAGGATCCGGGCGAATTGTAAAAGTCGACCAGGACGTTCCAGTCACTGGCGATCAGATCGGCTTCCTCGGCGAGCTCCCGTGCCGCGCCCACTACGAAGTCCTCCCCCTCGACGTCGAGCAGGCCAGCGGGAATTTCCCACAGGTCCATGCCCACCGGGTGGCGGTACTGCTTGATCAGCAGCACCTCGCCGTCGGCGTTCATGGGGAGCACAGCGACGGCACCGGGGTGCTCGATGTAGTCGCGGACCAAGGGGTCGCCCTCGGCGGTGAGCTTGAAGCTGTCGCTGACAACGTCCCAGATCCGGCCGTTGTAGACCCGCTCCCGGGAGAGCAGACGGCGCGGGCTCGGCGCATCCGAAACCTGCCGGTCAGCAGGGGTGTCTTCAGAATTACCGGGCATCGCGCCGTCCTTACTCTATGGGTGCTGTGAAATTACTCTGCCGGGATCTACTCTGCGGCGGCTTCGCCGGAGCCCGCCGCGGCGGGTTCGAAACCGCTCCCGGCGTTGCCGCTCTGGTGGTCCAGGGCCGCCTTCACCAGGCCGGCAAAGAGCGGGTGCGGCCTGGTGGGCCGCGAGCTCAGTTCCGGGTGCGCCTGGGTGGCCACGTAGTAGGGGTGAACCTCGCGGGGCAGTTCCACGTATTCCACCAGCTTGCCGTCCGGTGACGTGCCGGAGAACACCAGGCCCTCGGCAGCAATCTGCTCGCGGTACTTGTTGTTCACCTCGTACCGGTGGCGGTGGCGTTCGCTGACGGTGGTCTTGCCGTAGGTCTCGGCGATGACCGAACCCTCGTCCAGCTTGGCCTCGTAGAGGCCAAGGCGCATGGTGCCGCCGAGGTCGCCGCGGCCCTCGACGAATTCCAGCTGCTCTTCCATCGTGGCGATGACCGGGTACTTGGAGTCCGGCTCGAACTCACTGGAGGAGGCGCCCTCCAGGCCTACGACGTTGCGGGCGTACTCGATGACCATGCACTGCAGGCCAAGGCAGAGACCCAGTACGGGCAGTCGTGATTCGCGTGCAAACTTCAGCGCGCCCAGCTTGCCTTCCAGGCCGCGGATGCCGAAGCCGCCGGGAACGCAGATGGCGTCAACGCCTTCGAGGGAACGCACTGCGCCCTCGTGGGTTTCGCATTCGTCGGACGGCACCCAGCGAATCTTGACCTTGGCGTCGTTGGCGAAGCCGCCGGCGCGCAGGGCCTCCGTGACGGAGAGGTAAGCGTCCGGGAGGTCGATGTACTTGCCCACCAGGGCAACCTCGACCTCGTGCTTGGGGTTGTGGACAGCTTCGAGGAGCTTGTCCCAGCTGGTCCAGTCCACGTCCTTGAACGGCAGGTCCAGCGCCCGGACGATGTACGAGTCCAGGCCCTGGGTGTGGAGGGTCTTGGGGATGTCGTAGATGCTGGGGGCGTCGGCGGCGTTGACCACTGCGTCGATGTCGACGTCGCACATGCGGCCGATCTTCTCGCGCATGGCATCGGGAACTTCGCGGTCCGAGCGGATCACGATGGCTTCCGGCTGGATGCCGATGGAGCGGAGGGCGGCCACGGAGTGCTGCGTGGGCTTGGTCTTCAGTTCCTGCGAAGGACCGATGTACGGGACCAGGGACACGTGGAGGAAGAAGACGTTGGTCCGGCCGATGTCCTGGCGGACCTGGCGGGCGGACTCGAGGAAGGGCTGCGACTCGATGTCGCCGACCGTGCCGCCGATCTCCGTGATGATGACGTCCGGTGCGTTCTTGCCCTCGGCGGGAAGCCGCATCCGGCGCTTGATCTCATCGGTGATGTGCGGGATGACCTGGACGGTGTCCCCGAGGTACTCGCCGCGGCGTTCCTTGGCGATGACGGTGGAGTAGACCTGGCCGGTGGTCACGTTGGCCGAGCCCTCGAGGTTTTCGTCGAGGAAGCGCTCGTAGTGTCCGATGTCGAGGTCGGTTTCAGCACCGTCGTCTGTGACGAAAACCTCGCCGTGCTGGAAGGGGTTCATCGTGCCCGGATCCACATTCAGATAGGGATCGAGCTTCTGCATAGTTACAGACAAGCCGCGTGCCCGCAGCAGGTGGCCGAGGCTTGATGCCGTCAGTCCTTTGCCTAGCGAGGACGCCACACCGCCGGTGACGAAGATGTGTTTGGTCGTCTTGGACGAGCCCGGGAACCGGGAATTTACACGGGAATTTGATCGCTGCACCACGGAATTCGAGCCTATCATCAATTGAGCCTTCCACGGATCGGGTATGCGTCCCCAAAGGCTTCAGTTTTCCCTGTCCGCGCGCTCCCGGCAAGGGGTTGGCACGCGGCTGCAGGGCCTTCACCGGGCTCAGGCCTGCTGGGGCAGGAGCTTGGCGTCGTCCAGAAGCTCCTGGGCGTGGGCCTGGGCGGTTTCGGAGTCTTCCTGGCCTGCCAGCATCCGGGCCAGTTCCCGAACGCGTTCGGCCTCGTCCAGGAGCTGGACGTCGCTGGAGGTGAAGCCCTTGGCCGTGGAGCCGTCGGAGCCGCGGACAGAGGTTTTGGTCACACGGATGTGCTGGTCGGCGAACGCGGCGACCTGGGGCAGGTGCGTTACCACCAGGACCTGGACGTGGCGCGCCAGCATGGCCAGCCGCCGGCCGATCTCGACGGCGGCACGCCCGCCCACCCCGGCGTCGACCTCGTCGAACACGAACGTTGGCACGGGGTCCACGGCCGCCAGCACCACTTCGATGGCCAGCATGACCCTGGAAAGCTCACCGCCTGACGCGCCCTTGCCCAGCGGCCGGGCCGGTGCGCCGGAATGCGGCTGCAGCAGGAAGGAGATCTCGTCCGCACCGTAAGGTCCCAGCTGGGCGGCGGCCTCGATGGTGATCACCAGCGTGGCGTCTGCCATGGCGAGGGCCTTCAGCTCAGCGCTGACCCTGGCGGAAAGGTCCTTGGCCGCTTTGGCGCGGACCTTGCTGATGGCCGCGGCCTGTTTCTTCAGCTCGGCCGCGGCCCTGGCCACCTCGGCTTCCAGGTTTTCGATCCGGGTGGAGTCGCCCTGCAGTTCGTCAAAGCGGGCCCGGGCGGTCTCCGCCCATTCGAGGACCTCGTCGATGCTTGGCGCGTACTTCCGGACCAGCTTGGCCAGGGACGCCCGGCGCTCTTCGATTTCGGCCAGGCGCTCCGGGCCCTCCGAGTCGAGTCCGGCCTGGTAGCTGGCCAGCTCGGTGGCGATGTCGTTGAGCAGGAATCCCACCTCGGCGAGGCGGGCGGCGGCAGATCCGAGTTCCTCATCGTGTTCGGCCACGTGTTCCAGGGTCCGCTTGGCCGCATCGACGAGCGACGTGGCGTCGCCGGACTCGCCAAAGTCCTCGGCAATGAGGGCCTGGTGCGCGGTGGTGGCGGCGATCCGGAGTTCCTCGACGTTGGCCAGCTTCACGGCCTCGGCCTTCAGGGCCTCGTCCTCCCCCGGCTGCGGGTCCACGGCGTCGATCTCCGCCAGCGCGGCTTCCAGGGACTCGGCCTCCCGGAGCCGCTCGCGCTCCGCACTCCGGAGTGAGTCCAGCTCTGCCTGGCTGGATTTCCAGGAGGCGTAGAGGTCCTGGAATCCGCCGAGCGCCGCCGCCAGCCCGTCCCCCGCGAACTTGTCGAGGGCTTCGCGCTGTGCGGCGGCGCCCTTGAGCCGGATCTGGTCAGTCTGCCCGTGCACCACCACGAGGGATTCGCCGATTTCGGCCAGCACGCCCACCGGGGCGGCCCGCCCGCCGAGGAAGGCCCTGCTGCGTCCGTCGGCACCCAGGCGGCGTGACAGCAGCAGTTCCGCGCCGCCGTCGAACTCCTCAATCTCAGCACCGGCGTCCCTGGCGCGTTCCAGGGCGAGGTGCCCGGAAGCCAACTGCACCACGGCCTCGGCAGAGGCGCTCTTGGCACCGCTGCGCACGGCGCCGGCGTCCGAGCGGGCGCCCAGCAGCAGCCCGACGGCGGTGACCACCATGGTCTTGCCGGCACCGGTCTCGCCGGTGACCACGCTGAGCCCGGGGCCCAGCGGCAGCGTGGCGTCGGTGATGACGCCGAGATCGCGGATTCTCAGTTCTTCAAGCATGGTTCACTCTTCAGTCGGAGGATCGGATTCTGGACCGGGTTCGGACGGCCGAAGGCCCGAGGGCGGCGCCATGGTCCGGGGCGTGCGGACAAGCGGCACCGGACCGGTATGGATCTCCTCGGACTGCGGTACAGGGCCGCGCCAGCCATGGATGGGAAGCTGGAACTTGCGGACCAGCCGGGCAGAGAACGGGGTCTGGTGCGTGCGGGCCAGGCGGACAGGGGTGGCTGACCTGGTGACCTCGACGCGGGCGCCGGGTGGCAGGTCCACAGATCGCCTGCCGTCACACCAGAGCACGCCTAGGGCATCGGTCCGGTTGAGGACTTCCACGGCCAGCCGGGACCGGGGCGAGACCACCAGCGGCTTGGCGAAGAGGGCGTGCGCGCTGATGGGCACAATCAGGAGGGCTTCCACTTCGGGCCATACAACAGGGCCGCCGGCGGAGAAGGCGTACGCGGTGGACCCTGTTGGGGTGGCCAGCACCACGCCGTCGCAGCCGAAGGAGGTCAGCGGGCGCTCGTCCACCTCCGTGACCAGTTCGAGCATCCGCTCCCGGTCGCCCTTTTCGATCGCAGCCTCGTTCAGCGCCCAGGTGTGCCAGATCTTCTGGCCGCGGACCCAGACCTGGACGTCGATGGTCATGCGCTCCTCCACCGTGTACTCACGGCTGGCGATCCACTCGACTGTCTGGGCGAGGTCCGCGCGCTCGCTCTCGGCGAGGAAACCGACATGGCCGAGGTTAACGCCCAGCAGCGGTACATCGAATTCGCGGACCAGCTCAGCCGCCCGCAGGATGGTTCCGTCCCCGCCCAGCACCATGACCAGTTCGACGTCCGGAAGCTGGATATGGTCGTCGAGGATCTCGACCGGCTGGTCCATGGCGCCGAAGAAGCCCTCCATGTCGCCCAGTTCGGACTTCTGCATGACGGGGATGATGCCGAAGGCGTGGAGCTGGGCGCACGCTTCCCAGGCCGCCTTTAGGGATTCCTCGCGGCCGGTATGGGCAAGTACCAGTACACGCCTGCTCATCGGGTTCCGCTCTCTAGTGGTTCGGCCAGATCTTTCCCAGCAACGCAGCGACAGCTGCGTCCCGCTCTTCGATCTTAGGCAAGTCTTCGGACATTCTTTGCGTTATCCACAGGAAGTATTCGACATTTCCGTCCTGGCCGGGCAACGGGCTGATGGCCAGCCCCCGCAGTTCCAAACCGGCGTCGAGCGCCGCCCCCGCCACTTTACCGACAGCCAGCCGCCGTTCGCGCTCCGAGGTGACCACTCCCGTACGGCCAAGCCGTTCCTTGCCGATCTCGAACTGCGGCTTGACCATGAGGACCAGGTCGCCGCCCGGGGCGGTGCAGGTTGCCAGCGGGGCCAGCACCAGGGTCAGGGAGATGAAGGACAGGTCGGCAACCGTGATCTCGGCCGGGCCGCCGATCTGTCCCGCGTCCATGTAGCGGACGTTCAAACCTTCGTGCACGCTCACGCGCGGATCGCTGCGGAGCTGCGGCACCAGCTGGCCGTGCCCGACGTCGACAGCCACCACGTGCGCGGCTCCCCGCCGCAGCAGGACGTCGGTGAAGCCGCCCGTGGAGGCTCCGGCGTCAAGGCACCGTTTGCCGCCGACGGCGACCTCGGGGAAAGCGTCGAGCGCGCCGGCCAGTTTGTGGCCGGCCCTGCTGACGTAGGCGTCCGCTGCGTCTTCCGCAACGCACAGTTCACGGTCGTCGCCCACCTGCAGCGACGCTTTGGCGAGGACGTCGCCGTCGGAGGACACCTTGCCTTCGGCGATGAGCCGGGCGGCGTGCGTACGGGACCGCGCCAGTCCCCTGCTGACGAGCAGTTGGTCGAGTCTGGGCATGATCAGGCGGCACCCGCACGACGCTGCGGCTTTTCACGCGGCACGTCATGCTGCGGCTCTTGATTCAGGGCTTCCAGCAGGGCGTCGTGCATGTCTGCATAGGCAACCGGGTGCTCCGAAACCGGGAGGCCGGGGACCTCGCGGACCCGGTCCAGGATGGCCAGCACCGCGGGGTCGGCCACGCCGGCACCAGCGGGGCTGCCGGGCTGGGGCAGCTCCGGCCAGGCGGTGTCCGGCACAGCGGTGCCATGAACTGCGGTGTCATGAACTGCGCCGTCCGACGCGTTGTTGTTCAACTCGGGCATGGCACCAGTTTATTGATCCAGCCACTGGAGTTCGGCAGCCGTGGGGCTGTCGGCGTCGGGCCGGGCCGCCCACCACGCGGCACATGCCGCGCGCCACGAGTCAAGGTTGTCCTTGTGCCCGGTGATGCGAATGGCGTCTCCGTCCACGGTTGCCGTGGCGTTCCCGCAACGGAACGTCCCGCCGTCGTTATCAATTTCCGGATACGCCTCGTAGAGGCCGGCGAGGTCCCGGATGATGTAGCGGGGCCGCTCGTCGGTCCGGGCGGCCAGGATGGTTTCCAGTGTGTCGACGCCGGTCAGCACGGCCACCGTGGCGAAGCCTGCCCGGTTGCCGCCCAGGATGTCGGTGTCCAGCCGGTCGCCGACCACAAGCGGCCGGTCCGACGACAGCCGCTTGGCCGCGGCGTGAAACAGCGGAGCCTCCGGCTTGCCGGCGACGAGCGGCCGCCGGCCGGTTGCCGCGGCCACGGCAGCCACCAGGGTTCCGTTGCCGGGAGCCATCCCGCGGGCCTGCGGGATGGACATGTCGGTGTTCGTGGCCACCCAGAGTACGTCCGCATCGGCCAGGACGAATGCTGCCTCAGCGAGGTCCTTCCAGCCGATCGCAGGGTTGAAGCCCTGCACCACGGCCACGGGATTGTCCTGCGCGCCGTGGACCGGCTTCAGGCCAACGAGCTCAACCTCGTGGGCCAGCGCCGGGCTTCCGGTAATGAGCACGGCAGCGCCCGGGGGCAACAGCGACGCCAGCAGGTCGGCCCCGGCCTGGGACGAGCTCACCACCTGCTGGTCCTCGGCGGGGGCGCCAAGCTCGCGCAGGTGGGCGGCCACCTGCGCCGGGGTGCGGGAGGCGTTGTTGGTGACGTATCCCAGGCCGACGCCGATTCCGGCCAGCCGCTGCAGCGACTCCACCGCTCCCGGGATGGCGTGGGCGCCGGCGTAGACCACACCGTCCAGGTCGGACAGCAGCGCGTCGAACCGCGAGATCAGCTGGGCATCACTCATGCCGGGCTAGTCCTCCGAGCCGTCGTGGCGGCGGTCGTCATCCTGCTGTTCGGTGTGCCCGGATTCTGCGGCTTCAGCATCGCCGGCTTCCTCGTCAGGCTCGGCAGAATCCTCGTCAGGCTCGGCGGAATCCTCGTCGGATTCGGCATCGTCGGATTCGAAGTAATCCGCTTCGGCGTCGTCCAGGTTTCCTTCTGCCGCGTCCGCTGAGGGACGCTGGGCGGCAGCGTCCTCCTCCGCGCTGATCGCGGGGGCCGCCTGGCTGTCGGAAGACTCGGTTCCCTCCTGCGCCGCCGCGCCTGCGGCATGTGCAATCCGCTTCCGGCGTTCGGCTTCTTCCCGGGCTTCCTCTTCCTCGTCCCAGCCAAGGTCGATGATGTCGGGTTCCTCCGCCATGCCCTGGCCGAGGGCTTCCTCGGCAACGACGGCCTGCCGCTGCCACTTTCCGGCCTCGGTTTCGCGGCCAACGGCTGTCAGGGCATCGGCGTAGGCGCGGAAGAGGCGCGGGCTGTAGGAAAAGGCGCGGTTGATGTCCAGCTGCGGAATCTCCAGCTCTGCCACGGCGGCGTCCAGTTGGCCAAGGTCGCCGCGGGCGCCGGAGGCGACAATTGCCAGTTCCACCTTGCCAGGCGCGTCGAGGTCCTGGGCCTCTTCGGAACGGACGACGTCCAAGGCGCGGTCGGGCCGGCCCAGGCCACGTTCGCAGTCCGCCATGACGGGCAGGTGGACGTTGGAACCGCTGATCCGCCGGTAGGTGCGGAACTCGCGCAGGGCCTCGCCGTAGTGTCCGGCGGCATAGGCCGTCAGGCCCACCGCCTCGCGGACGGCGGCAAGGCGTCCCCCGCGGCGGCTGGCTGCGAGGGCATGCTGGAAGGCCAGTTCGGGCTCGTCGTCGATGAGCCGTCCGGCCATCACCAGGTGGCGGGCCACCCACTCCGCGCTGTTGGCCTCCAGAGTCTTGATCTGGTGCTGCGTGGCGCGGTCAAGTTCCTTGCCCGTGACGTCCTCATCGATTTCGGGCGAACGCTCACGGTCCGGGCGGTTCGCGCTGCGAAGGTCGCGGGCGTTGGGTACGCGCACGGGGCGGTCCTCAGCCCTGTCGCGGCCGAACTGGCGGGGGCCGGAGTCGCCGCGGTCGAAGCTACGGGGGGCGCGGTCCTCGCGGGGTGCACGGTCCTGGCGGTCGCCGAACGGGCGGCGGTTTTCTCCGCCGCCGAAGCTGCGGCGGTCGCCGTCGCCCTCACGGCGCGGACGGTCACCGAACGGCTTGCGGTCACGGTCACCGAACGGCTTACGCTCCCCGCCACCGAAGCTGCGGCGGTCGCCGTCGCCCTCACGGCGCGGACGGTCAGAGAATGGCTTACGCTCCCCGCCACCAAAGCTGCGGCGGTCACCCTCGCCCTCACGGCGCGGACGGTCACCAAAGCTGCGGCGATCGCCGTCGCCCTCACGACGCGGACGATCACCAAACGGCTTGCGGTCACGATCACCAAAAGGCTTACGCTCCCCACCACCAAACCCGCGGCGGTCCCCCTCGCCCCCGCCTTCACGACGCTCGCCACCGCCAAAGCTGCGGCGGTCCCCCTCGCCTTCACGGCGCGGACGATCACCAAACGGTTTACGGTCACGATCACCAAACGGCTTACGCTCCCCGCCACCGAAACCGCGGCGGTCACCCTCGCCCTCACGGCGCGGACGATCAGAGAACGGCTTACGCTCCCCGCCACCAAAGCTGCGGCGGTCACCCTCGCCCTCGCGGCGTGGGCGATCACCAAACGGCTTACGCTCAGGGTCACCGCTGGAACCGCGGCCTTCACGGGCGCGGAAGCCCCGGGGATCCCCGCCGGAATTGTTGGTCCCCCTAAACGGGCCCCCCTGCCGTCCCCGGTTGCTTCCCGAGTCCCCCCGGTCATTTCCGCCGCGGTAACCGCCGCCCTTGTGCTCAGCCATGGTGGATTCCTCCTGTAGTGAGCTGACCACTGGCGCGATGTGCAGCCGCTCTTGTCCGTGTTTGGTTGTCCTGCGCGACCCGTGGTGAAGCATCCGGTGTCCGCATATCTCTAGCAATTCTAGGTGAGAGCCGGTGCCAGCCACTAACGGCGAGGGCCTTCCACGGGCAGGCGTGTGCATCCTCACAGAGTATGTGCCGACGAAAGGCCTGCCCGCCGAGGACTGCCGGGCCGCTGCGGCCATTCGCGTTTTCGCACGTCCGGCTGAACGCGCCAGCCCACAGGGAAAATCCAAGGAGGCGTGGCAAGACTGGCCCTCACAGCATCCGCCAAGGGGGAACCATGAAGAAATCACGGACGAAGCCGGTGGCCGCTGCTGCCATGATCCTGGCATGCGGGCTATTGGCTCTGTTTATTGCCTACTCGACCCAGGCAGGCAAAGAAGCAGCGCTCCTGGACCGGACCGGCGCAGCGGTCATCTGGGGGCTCCCCGTTGCCAAACTTATTTTCAATGTCGCCGCCGCCGGTACTGTCGGGCCACTCGCTTTGGCGCTGTTTGCCCTGCCCCCAAAGGGAAGAGCGTTCTCGAAGGCACTGGCCCTTGCCGGTGTTTCTGCTGTGCTCTGGACAGCAGCCGCAGCCGCCATCAGCGTTCTCACCTTTCACTCGTTGGCTAACCTGCCATTGTTTTCGGAAGGTTCCGGGGCGATATTTGTCAGTTTCCTGACGGACGTTGATGCTGGCCGCAGAGGCGCGCTAACAGTCCTGATCACGGCAACCGTGGCGCTCCTGTGTTTTGGCATCCAAGGACAGCGGGCTGTTGCCGTCACGGCTGTGCTGGCATCCACGGGGCTGGTACCACTGGCTCTGAACTCCCATGCTGCGGGCGGCGCGAACCATGCCGACAGCACGGTTTCGGTGGTCATGCACATGGCCGCCGCAGCCATCTGGATCGGCGGTCTGGCAACCCTCGTCCTGCTACGCCAGACGCTGGGAACTGACTTGCTGGCTGCGGTCCGGCGTTACTCGACGTTGGCGCTGCTGTCCTTCCTTGCCCTGGCACTCTCGGGTGTAGCGGCTGGGCTAACAGGCATCGGAACAGTTCAGGGGCTGGCTTCACAGTACGGCCTGATTCTCTTGGCCAAGACCGCCGTTCTGGGACTTCTGGGCCTGTTCGGGGCGCTGCACCGAAGGTGGATCCTCACGAAGCTGGAATCGAGCCCGGGCAAGGCACGGACCGCTTTCGCAACCCTGGCTGTGGCCGAGCTCGCCGTCATGGCAGCCGGATCGGGACTCGCTGCCGCCCTGGCACGCACTCCGCCGCCAACGGTCTCACAGGCCGCACCGGCCCAGGTATCCCTGCGCGTTCCGGGTGTTGTGGATATGTTCAGCAGCTGGAAGCCCGACGCCCTTTGGATCTTCCTCTGCGCCGTCGCAGTGTTCCTGTATGCGGCCGGAGTACGGCGCATACGGAACCGTGGCGGGCACTGGCCTGCCTACCGAGCCGGCCTTTGGTTCACCGGAGTCGCGTTGCTGTTCCTGGTCACCAACGGAGGACTCCGCGTTTACCAGGAGTATCTGATCAGCGCGCACGTCGTGACCCAGATGTTTCTTATCGCGGTCGTTCCTCTCCTGCTGGTTCCCGGCGCCCCGCTGACGTTGGCCCGGCTCGCCGTTGCGGCCAGGCAGGACGGAACAATAGGCGGTGCCGAGGCTCTTACCACGACGCTGCGTCCGGTTCTGAGTGCCGCGTCTGCGCCCTACTTCGCAGCCGCCGGCCTGGCGGCCGTAATGGCGGTCCTGTACTACACGCCTTTACTGGACTATTCGTCACGCACCCAGTTCGGGTATCAGGGCATGGCCCTGCTGGCATTGTTTTCCGGCTCCCTCTTCACGGCTTCCCTGGCCCCCCGCGCCGCTGACGGTCCAGCGCCGTCACTGGCTTCCAGGCTGCTGACGATAGGTGCCGTGGCCGCGCTCTACACGGTGCACGGCTGGGCCCTTGCCCAACAGGCAGACCAGCTTCCCGATTCCCGCCGGCAGGAATGGGTGGTCACCGCGGGCCAGCCATGGGACCAGCCTGTTCTGGCGCTCGTGGAGCCTGCGGGCATGGCCATGTGGATCATCGCTGCCGGCACGCTACTTGTAGCGGCCGCGGCTGTGCTGTTCCAGGCTCGCCGACACCGCGACGCGGAAGCTCGGAACCGTTCCGCTTCTGAGCGCGCCCACGACCTTGTGATGTCCTCAGAATCCTGATCGGCCCCTGTCCCCAACCGTGTTCCCCTGGGTGGCTTCCACCCAAAGAAGGCCACTGCCACCCCTCACAGCCTCAAGGTTTCCGCAGGGTAGGTATTACATCCTTCAACTAAATCAATTGGACTTTCTAACGACCTCGGAGGTAGTCGTGTCAGTTACACGCCGTCAGGCACTGCAAATAGGTGGAGTGGGAATCATCGGCGCGTTTGGCCTGGCCGTCCCGCTGACGTCGGTTAACGCCAAGTCAGCAAGCCAGCTGGCATCCCGCAACATGCCGAAGCCATACCAAAGGGCACTTCCCATTCCTTACGTGCTTAAGCCCAAGAGCACCGTGGTGGACCCGGACGGCCAGAAGAGGCACCTGTACCAGATCCAACAGAAGGCAGCTTTCGCCAACATCGTGCCTGGCCTCAGCACACCTATCCTCGGCTACAACGGAACATTTCCGGGCCCGACCATCAAGGTGAACCAGGGCGAACGCATCACCCTGGAAATGGACAACGTGCTGCCGCTGTTTCATCCGCAGTGGGGGTACCGGCTGGATACCTCTACCCACCTGCACGGGTCGGCGTCGCTGCCGCAGTTCGACGGCTACGCCAACGACCTCACGGGCCGGGACTACTGCAAGGATTACGAGTACCCGAACTTCCAGCCGGCACGGACCCTGTGGTACCACGACCACGCGGTACACAATACGGGCCAGAGCGTCTACTCCGGGCTGGCCGCCCAGTATCACCTGCACGACGAGGTGGAAGGCAACATTCTTCCGCAGGGCAAGTTCGATGTACCGCTGACCGTTTCTGACGCGATGTTCGCCGCCAACGGCTCCCTGGGTTACAACGACAACACGCACTCCGGGCTGTGGGGCGACGTCATTCTTGTCAACGGTGCGCCCTGGCCGGTGATGAAGGTCCAGCGGAGGATCTATCGCTTCCGTATCCTCAATGCGTCCATTGCGCGCTCCTACCGCTTCTCCCTGAGTACGGGGGACCCCATGACCATCGTTGCAACAGATGGAGGCCTGATGCCTGCCGCACAGAGCGTGACGTCCTGGCGGCACGGCGGCGCTGAGCGCTACGAGGTTCTCATCGACTTTTCGAAGTATCCCGTCGGCAAGCGGGTGGAACTGCGCAACCTGTCCAACAAGAACAATGTTGATTACGACTTCACCAACAGGATCATGGCTTTCGATGTGACGGACGAACCTGTCGACACATCCGGACCCGGCGCCAGGGTGCTGCCGACGCTCCTCGCCCCGAGCACCACCATGAGCCTCAAAGCCGCAGAGTCCGTCAAAACCCGGCGCATGCGGGTGAAACGGGACAACGACGTCTGGACAATCGGGGGCATGACCTGGGACGAAGTGGTCCAGAGCGGCTACAAGAAGGTCCTCGCTGATCCGGAATTGAACGATGTGGAAATCTGGGAGATAGAGAACAGCTCGGGTGGCTGGTTCCATCCTGTCCACATCCACCTGGTGGACTTCCAGATCCTGAGCCGCAACGGACAGGCTCCGATGGCCCACGAACGCGGACCCAAGGACGTGGTCTACGTGGGCGAGGGTGAGACGGTTCGGCTGCTCATGAAATTCGAACATCACCGTGGGCGCTACATGATCCACTGCCACAACCTGCCTCACGAGGACCATGACATGATGGCCCAGTTCAGCGTTGGCCTCGACACGAACGACGTAGACCCCAATCATCCTGTCGAAGCGGTCCGGCCGCATCCGATCGGCCAGACTGCACCCGCACAAGGCACGGCAGAGGCACAGGACACGGCAGAGACACCGGAAACCAGCACCCAGCCGACGGAGGTGGCTGCGCCAGTAACCACCGCCCCGGCTGCGCCGCCGGTGGCATCGCAGCCGGCGCCCGCCCCCGCCCCTGTCCCTGTCCCTGTCCCGGCTGCGGTACCTGCGGGACAGAAGGACGTGGTGACCATCACCTCCTCCCGGCACCGCCTGAGCAAGGACATGACCTTCAGCGGAACTTCCAAGTACGCCGGATCGACGGCGGCAACTTCGGCTACCGTGGTGCTGTACGACGTGACGCCGGGCCGCGCCTCCACACGTTTGGCTACGGTGAAGGCCAACTCGCTTGGAGCCTGGACGTTCACGGCCAAGCCCGGATCAAGCAAGCAGGTCACAGCCGTCAAGGCCGAATCGAGCCTCGGCGGGGCAGCGACCGCGAGTGTAAGGACCAGCTAACGCTTAAATGCGGGAGAGCCCCGACCAGGGTGTCTGGTTGGGGCTCTCGACCGTTTTAATGGTTGTCCGGCGGTGACCTA
>NZ_JBQCMF010000019.1:0-85901 GCF_051965295.1 Arthrobacter sp. SAFR-023
CGCAGCCCAGCACGCCGGCGAACGCCGCCGCCGGCTCGGTCAGCCGCCCCTGGCCGATCCCTGATTCGTTGTCCCAGGCCAGCTGCTTGGGCACTGCACCGGCCTCCTGCAGCAGCGACCACATCCCGCCCAGCAGATCAAAGGTCGTGCGGGTCGGCAGCATCCTGGCGTGGATGTATCCGGAGAACGCGCTCGTCATCACCAACACCGGAGGGTTGCCCTCCTGCCCGTGACCCAGCGGCAGCGGCTCATGGGGAAACCACCAATCGCACCGCATCGCTTGGCCCGGTTCATGGACCAGCCGGTCCACCGGATCCGCCGGCATATACTCGGGCCGGAGTCCACGGACCTTGTCCCGAAACAAGGATGCAGAGCCCGTCCAGCCGACGCGTTCGGCCAGTACCGAGGCCGGCATCGTCGGCGTCTGCACCAACAAGGCCCGCACCTGCGGCGCGTAAGCATCGAAGCTCGAACCAGCCGGCTTCCGCTCATACTTCGGCGGCCGCTCCGCCTCCAACGCCCGGTCCACCGTTCCCCGGGAAACCCCGAGCTGTTTAGCCAGCTCCCTCTTGGAGATTTTCTCCGTCGCGTATCGGTGGCGTATCTGCACCCAAACATCCAATGTGATCACCATTCCATAATGGTCAGTGGCCTCATTTTCAGTTGGCGTATTTGGCCCTATTTTCGGCTGGCGTCAACAGCCTCTTTGAAATGGTTGAGACCAAGCAAAGCAATACCCAAAAGTAGACCCTGATATGAATAACTCTATGTCTTTGTCCCCGTGACCGTTGGTGCACGCGCGGGTGCTCTGCCCGGTGTTGAGGGCGTCCACGCCAGCTCCGTCACGACAACCAGGACCGGTCTGGTTCTGGGCGTCGCGACCGGAGAAGATGTGACGGGTTGCCCGGGCTGGCGTCGTGCCGTGGGCAATGGCCGCTGGCGGGTTCGGCTTCATGACATCCGTGTTTCGGCAGACCAGTGCGCTACGCCGACGGGATCGCCATGTTTGCTGGACCTCGTTCCGGGCTAGTCCGGGAAGCCTGTGCGGACTGGCCCGCACGAGGCTTCCCCAGTTTCACCATCTATGGGCAGAGATGCCGACGCCACCGGCGGTCGCCGCCCGTATCGATAGAACGCCCCCAACCATGGCCAAATGCCAAGGGCCGTGATGTCGGGCTGACCTGAGGTGTTGCATCACCCTTAGAATCCGCCCACTCGGCTGCGTTAAGGGGCGTCTTCGAGCAATTCTCACTGGCTACTGAAGAGCAGAGCCAAATACTAGTGAAGGTCTGATATAAGGCTCTTTATGACTACTGCTGGTGTGCCTGCAGCCAAGCTACACTCTGGAACGTCCTTGAGAACCACTGAATTGGCTGCGATCACAGACTCTTTGCCTATATTAATGCCACCTAAGACACTCGCTCCCGTGCCAATGACGACATGGTCGCTGAGTTTGGGGTAGTTGTGTGGCCCCTGTCCATCCGCGTACTTTTCTCCGAGGGTGACACATTGAAGAATCGTACAGTTCTCGCCTACTATGACACCGCGGCCGATGACAACACCGTTGGGATGGGGAAGGAGGAGGCCGGGCCCAATTATGCATCCGGGCAAGATGTCTGCGCCTGTCCATGCATTGTTGAGAACCCTAAGTATTCTCGCTAATCGCAGCTGTCCACGACTCCAGGCAAACGATTGTATCCGGAAGATTGCGCACGCCAGCATTCCTGGATTGGTTAAGCAGGCGTCTATCAGTCGAAGGAAGCTCAGGTGTCTACCCGGCTGCATGCGTCGATAGTCCGCGGCCAAATAGGAACTTTCTAAAAGAGTCACTAAGAAGCGTCCCTCCGGAGACGTAGTGTGGCAAGGATGCGGGTCGGAATGATCATACAAACGCCTAGCGGCAATAGGGTTGCGATAACAGCCCCCGTCGCACCGAACATCGGTATGAAAACGGTGCTTAGGAAGATCTTTGAAGTCAGAAGGAGGCATGCACCCGTGGCTTGAATCCTTCTGCCTTCATGGTCCATCAGAAGCATGCCCGGTGAAGCGTTGCTGCCAAACAATAGGATCATTACTCCAAAAGCAATGAAGAGAGCAAGGGGGGGGTCACCCTTACCATCGCTCACTATCCGGGTAACTACTGGGCCCACAGAGACCAGCCCCAGCATCATTACAACCCCCAGAGCACTGAAAACTCTATCAGCACGCTTGAACTCCCTTGAGAGCCGCCGAGGGCTAGACCGCATCCTCATGTACAGAGGCCACAGGGCTTGGCTTCCTATGGTGATGATAGAAAGTAGAGGCATGTAATACATGCTGACAAAAGAATAATCAGCTACCTGGGTTAGGTCTGCGAAGTGGGTGAGTAAAACGCGATCTGTCTGATACGTCAGGGGAAGCGCGACCGTGAGAATTGCCATGGGCAGAGCCATTTTCAGGATGCGAACGGGGCGAGCCTGGTCTGCGTGTTCGCTGACCCGCCATTTCTCCTTTAGGCTGCGGACCGCAATCACAAAAATCGCAGTTTGCGTTAGCAGGGGTCCTAACCCATAAGCAACCGCCAGAACCGCATAGTCCGGAGTCGAAAACGACAAGGTAAGCCAAACCATGGCAAGCGAAATGCACCCAGACGAGGACCCGAGCAGCGTCGCTGTAGTCTGACGACCTAATCCGAGCATGACCCTCTGCCCTGCACCGAGCGGGATACCCAAAGCCATGATAAGCATCATGGCGAGGCCGGCAACGTCGGCCGTATCGTCGTGTGGGAGCCCCAGGATGTTGCCCCACTGGTTACTCAAGGCGAGGACTGCAGCAATAACACCGGTAACAAGGGCTATGGCGACGAGAAGTATAAGCGTGCGCTTCCAGACAAACCGAAATTCTGCACTGGAAGGTCCATTCTTAGCCAGAGTATCAGTAATTGATACCGAAATGCCGAAATCGGAAATTGGAACCATGTAGGGCAAGGCCACGAAAATCGAAAAGAGCGCAAATCCTTCGACACCTTTTGATTGGGTAACCAAATTCGACGACCACAAAACCGCGACGGCTGATATAGGCATCAATACGGCCCGCGCAGCGGTTGAACCCGCTACATCGGCAAGGGCACGCCCACGAGGACCTGATGACAGTTTGCTTGTGATCAACTTGTTTGCTTTCTGGCAAGTTAGTAGCGCTGATCCCTAGCGGCTGGTGACCGAGGGGAGTATCAGATAGGTACTTTCCGAACTAGACTTCTCCGCCGCTGACTTGGTCCAACAGCATCGGAACGCTTGATTTTCCGCTCCTTTGCTCAGCTATTTGCCTGCACGCCGGCCGTGAATAGTCCTTGGCTGCTAATAGCGCCGCGGCAAGGGCGGCTGCATCGCGGCCGCGAATACGTTCGCCGTTGATGCCGGTTTGAAGCGCATGATCCGGGTCGGACTCTTCCGTAGCGACAACTGGGAGGCCGGAGGCGCCTGCTTCCAGCAGTACGACCGGGGATCCCTCGTACCGTGAAGTCATCAACAGCACGTGACTCTGTGCCAAGACATCAGCGACTTCTGCTCTGGATACTGCCCCGAGCATGTCGAACTGTGCGTCAAGACCGAGCTCCCGTGCTTTGGCGCTAACGCTCGCTGCAAGGGCGCCGTCGCCAACCATGGTCAGGCGTGCGCGCAAACCATTCGCAGTCAAATGCCTTAAGACTTCCAAGGCTAGATGTGGATCCTTCTGGGAGTCAATTCGTCCGATCCAGCATATTTCTATGTCATTCGCAGAGGCGCTGTCGTTGGCACGCGAACCAGCCTTATCAGGCACAAAGACATCTGAATCAAACCATGTTCGGCTAACAATGAGGTCACTGCGAAGTTTCGCCAGGCGGGAGCTGTCAGTCTTATTGAAGAGGACAGTTCGGTAGGTGTCGGACACAACGCTGCGTTCAAGGCGGCGATATAAGGCAGGAGCCCTGCGCCATATGGAATCAGACCCAGCTCCCAGCAGGCCATTCGAATCGTTGTGTATGAATTGCACAATCGGTCCCTTCTGCAGCTTCAGAAGAAGGTAGCCTGTTTCGATCCGGTGGGTGTGATAAGCGGCGGCCGGTAGGCTTCGGCGATGCCTCATTAGCCCAGTTGCGAACAACAGCGAATGAGGGGCGAACCGAGCTATTCCGTGGTGAGACATGCGATCCAGTTGCAAAACCGGCAGAAAACGGACATCTCTGCCGGCGAACTGGATAGGTTGCCATTTCCCAATTTCAATCTGAGGGTCTGTAGCTATTCCTACAATCGAAAAGCTAGTTTCCGGGCGTGAAAACTTAACTATGTCGTGGATGATGGAATCTATTCCTCCCGGAACCAAGTTGAGCGGATCCAGGTGTTCAACGATCACAATGTGCAGAGACTCCGCGGAGTTCATTCGGCTCCTTATTCGGCCACAGTCCACTCATTCTAGATGAGGGCCGAGGATAGTAGTTGGGCCCAACTGGGACCAGGCCGGCTATTTCCTGTTCAAGCTCGCGTTTGGATAGGCCCTTACGTTCCGACCTTCTTGCCCGCCAGCGATAATGGAATCAAAATCGCTTCCTTGGTCCGCGGACCGCGGAGGGGGCGAGGACGTCGAAGATTTGATCCGACGAGATGGGACCGCATCGACCTTAGATTCATAGTTGTAGTAGCTGTAGGCATACGCGTCAGGTCCTTTGCTCGGCAGTCGGTTGAGAACGACCCCAAGCACAGCACCGCCCACCAGCTCCAATGCGTTGAGCGATTTTTGCAGTTCTTGTGACTTCAGCTTGTGTGAGCCGACGACAACGACGACGCCACCGACGTGATGGGACAACACGGCCGCATCTGTCACTGGTAAGAGTGATGGTGCATCGATCACGATGGCGTCAAATTTCTCCTCCAGTCGCAAAATCAGATGGTTCATTTCCTCAGAGCCCAATAGCTCGCTGGGGTTTGGAGGAATTTGCCCCGAAGTAAGAACGAAGAGATTATCTTCTCCCCATGGCTGCAGTAGGTCCTCGACGTCGGCCGTCCCAACCAAAGCCGTCGTCAGTCCTGCGCTTCGGTCGAGTCCTAGATATTCGTTCACCATGGGACGACGAAGGTCAGCGTCGATGAGGCACACATTTTGCCCCGCTTGGGCCATGGCAATGGCGAGGTTGGTAGCCGTGGTGCTTTTTCCCTCGCCCGGGATCGAGGAGGTCACTAATACGGTCCGGGCATGCCCGGCGACGTTGGCGAACTGCAGGTTGGTCCTCAGCTGTCGAAAAGACTCCGCCCGCGGGCTCTGTTGAGCAGTCTGCGTTAGCAACGGTTTGCGGGTGGCATCTTGGTCGTACGATATGGCGCCAAGAATGGGAGCTGTTGTGACGCGCCTTAGATCAGCTTCTCCTCGAATCCTGTTGTCCAAATTAGTTTTCAGGAACGAGCCGAAAACGCCCAGCAGAAGTCCGGCCAGAGCCCCAATCACAAGATTGAGCCGCGTATTCGGGGAGGACGGAAGCGTAGGCGCCTTGGCAGGTTTTGTAATGGAGAGGCTGACAGGGGAGGACCCGCCCGTTTTGGGTTGCTCAAGAGTGTCGACGGTTTTGATCAAGCTGTCGGCTACGGCTTGCGCAGTGGCCGCCGCCTGAACGGGCGATTCGTCGGCCACAGTGATGTTGATCAGGACTGTATTAAGGTCGGTGGTGGCAGTTACCTGCGAGGCGAGTTGCTCGGCCGAAACGCTGAGACCGAGGGTGTCGATAGCTGGCTGCAGTACTAGTGGCGAATCCACCGTCTTCACATAGGACTGGACCCGCGCCTGACTGAACGTATTGCCCTGCTGCAATTCCTGGACGGACCCTGAGCTTTGTATAGCAACGAAGAGCTGTGTCTCCGCTTCGTACGTCGGCTTCGCTAGGACCGAGATGACGCCGCTGATGAGGACCCCAAGTAACGTGCAGGCAGCTATCAGTAGCCAGTTCCGACGCAAAATGCGCAAGTAGTCGCGTAAGTCCAAACCAGGGCCCCCCTGTGTCGATGGCAAGGGACGTCGAACAGTTGAGTCCCCCGAACGGCATTATTCATGCGGTCCAGCCAATTCTACCCGTCAACTTTCACCCTCAGCTTCACTGAGCAGATTGGAACCACTCATGCTGGAAAGCGTCTTTGACAGCAACAAGTCCTCTCCCGCGCCGCGAACCAAGTCGCTGTCATCTCGCGTGCCCGGTCGGAGTGGAGTCGGTCTCGCTCTCGAAGCACGGGAGCAGGAGGGGGCCCTGGGAACGGGGCAAGAGGTGGGTTGCGAGCCCTAACTTCCCGCTTTGGACTCACACTATGCTCACGAATTCAAGAAGGCAGCAGCGACCAACAACGGCGCGTGCTTAGCAGATGGCGGCAGTTTATTGAAGTAGCCAGCAGATTGCGACAAGTTCAGGTGTGAACCTGCGGCCTATCTGCGGGAAGATGTCGCATCACCCAGCACGCCTGCAACTTGAGTCAACCGTGCCGTAGACAGTTGTCGTTGGAACACCGTCGCAAGCTGGAGTGAACGCCTTCTCGTTTGCCGGTTGTGGCTGGGTGAAAGCCGCTGGTGGCCCAGCCGGGAAGCAGGACTGCCGGCTGAACTTTGACGTCCGCTGTCAACACTTCCGCTTCATGTTGATCCTCCTGCGATCTACGGCCCACGGAGGAAGCCATGACGATGGCTAGCAGTGCCCAAGTGAATCCATCGACGAGCGTCATCGACAACGGCCGCTCAAAAACACCGAGCGAAAATAGCCCCACAAAGACTGGCGCCAAGATCAGACGTTGCTCTAACCTCGCCCGGACGAGGCTGATGTAAATAAATGTCGCCATCAGCAACGCGCCGGCAGTGCCAGAAATGAGAAGCGCCTCGATCCACATGTTGTGTGTGGAATACGCTGCGGCTGCCCCGAACGCGCGATCGGCAAAAAGCTCTGACCATGCAGTGGCGCCTGCGCCGAAGGCTGGGGTTTCTTGATAGACACTGAGCGCGAGCCGCCAAAGGTATCCTCGTCCCGTTACGAACGTATCCTCATGCGGGATGAGGGCCACGATAAGTGCGATGATGCATGCGCCAAGCGCTGCAACCACTCCGAAGATGGATCGACGTCCCGTGACGCGGCCGCGGACCAGTGAAGCTTTTGTCACGGTGAGGACAAAGACGGTGAGGACTGCACTAACTAGGGATGTGCGACTCCCTGAAAGGGCCACTATCAGCAACAAATATCCCGTTATCCAAAGCTGAGATTTTCCATTCGCCACAAGCCACGTGAAGACAATCCCCAAGGTAACGAAGAGCGCCAAACCGTTGCCATGTGAGAAACCTCCGGTAAGAATTTCCCCCGCGAACGTACATTTGTCCACGCACTGCTGGATGGCGGCGTCCGGCCGCAGGACTGCGATGACGGTGCTCATTAGAACTGAACTGAGGACCAAGATCGACACGCCTGTCACCACAGCACGTTTTGAAGTCCGGACTAGGGCGGAGGCGACCAGAAGGGTGATGAGCATGAGCGGCTGGCCTGATGGGAACGAGGCCGTTTTCATTGCGGTGACCAAAGTGCCGACGAGAGTGATCCCTATCATCGGTATGGCGACCGGGGCCCACGACAAGCGTTCAGCCCTGGCAACTGAAACTAGGATCGCGACCACGGCCATCGCCAGCGCTGCGTAATCGCTGAGGGAGACAAGCCTATCCGCCCACCCCAGTCCAGCTACTGTTTTTTCTCCGAGGGGACCAATACGGTAAACCTGACTGTCCGTAAGCTTCGCAGCTATTGTGGGGACCTGATACGCCCACCCCACACCGATGATCAGCAGACTGCCAAAGTCCCATTCGAACCGCCCCTTCCGGGCGAGTTGGATGAGGACAACTAAGGTGACTGCACCTGTTGCGACCAGCACTGTTGTTAGCACTGCACTATTCTATGTGCGGACACCGCGTCGACCGCGCCATACGATGCTTTGCGAATGGGCCTCTCTGACGTTCTGGGGAGCACTCGTTGCGCGGACAAGCCTGACTCGATCTCGGACCGCAGTGCCTATGGCTTAAGGACAACAACTGCGGCGCTCGATTTTTAGAGTGCTCGGCCTCGCACTAAGATGACGGACGTGCTCAGCAGCCAGCATGGCACTGCCGCATTTTGTTGAATCTAACCAGGGGGAAAAATGGGGCAGTCCACTCTCACCGCTCGTGCCGCCTTGCCTGCGGTCGCGCCGCAAAACACATCGCAATTTCGAGCTGATATTCAGGGCCTTCGAGCGGTCGCTGTCCTGGCTGTAGTCTTTGACCACCTGCTCTCGTGGCCGCAGGGCGGGTTTGTCGGAGTTGATATCTTCTTCGTAATTAGTGGCTTTCTCATCACGTCACTGCTCATCAAAGACATAGAGCGCTCGGGATCCATTTCATTTATTGGGTTTTACAAACGCCGCGCAAAGCGCATTCTCCCCGCCTCCCTACTCGTGCTTCTCGTGACTTGCATCGCGTCATATTTCCTCCTACCGGTCTCCAGAGCTGACGCGACAAGGGCTGATGCGCTGTGGGCCTTGGTCTTCTCTGGCAACTGGAAGTTCGCAATTGGCGGTACGGACTACTTCCAAGAAGGCTTGCCTCCTTCGCCACTTCAGCACTTTTGGTCGCTGGGAGTGGAAGAACAGTTTTACTTCATCTGGCCTTGGCTGATGTTGCTTGTGGCTTGGGTTGTCGCGACGAGGACGCGTGGTGCTCGGACCGGCCGCTCGGCGATGGCGCTGCTTATGGTGGTCATTATCATTGCGTCCTTCACTTGGGCCATGCTGGAGACGGCCACGAGTCCGACCTGGGCATATTTTTCGACGTTCTCGAGAGCCTGGGAGTTGGGCATAGGTGCGCTGATTGCCGTCGTGGCCCCAATTCTCACAAAACTACCCAGTTGGCTACGCCCCGTTCTCGCTTGGTTGGGAGTTGGCGGGTTGATAGCGTCTGTTCTGTATGTTTCACCTGGGGCAGGATTTCCAGCCCCGTACGCTGCTTTCCCCGTAGCGGCAACGGCAGCGATTATTGTCGCTGGCACTGGCGGGCGTGTTGCCTCGCTGTGGCTTCTGACCAATAGAGTCATGGGGTACCTAGGTGATATCTCTTATTCGCTATACCTTTGGCACTGGCCCGTAATTATTCTGCTAGTCGCCTTTATGCCAGACGGAAACCCGACCTATTATTTGACAGCTCTTGCGGTCAGCGCTGTGCTGTCCGTGGCCTCGTACCACTTCGTCGAGAAACCCACGCGCAACTTCAGTCGACAAAAAACCTGCGCCGCTTGCGACGAAATCATCACGTTGCGCCAGTGCGTGAAGGGTGGAAATATGTCGGCCTCACGGCGCTTTTCGTTGCTACAGCGTTGGTGGCAACCTCTGCCCTGGTCCGGACGACACTCCCTGCCGCCGATAGCACTGCCGCCGCCGCGGTAAAGCCGCAGTCTGGAGCGCCCCTAGCGCCGGCGTCGAAAGCCTCTACGGATCCCACTACTTGCTTTGGTGCCGCCGCCATGGAAACGGATAGGCCGTGCGATGCGGACAAACTGGGCGGCATCATCCAACCGCAGGTCGATCGTTATGCGGAAGACACAGGATCTGCCTTCGCATGCTGGCGTGCTCAAGGGAAGCCGTTGGCAACCTGCAGCATCGGGTCGTCTAAGTCTGATGCCCTAAGTGTGGCGCTCATCGGGGACAGCCACGCGGCTTCACTCATTCCTTCTCTTGAACCAATTCTGGAACAAAAGAACTGGAAATTGGATGTTTTTGTTGGATACGGCTGTCCATGGATGCAGCTCGAGCCGGACTCTGACTGTTACGAAGTTATGCAGGAGATACAAAAGCGCGTCGACACTGGGAAAAAGTATGACGCTATTATCACTACTGCTTCCCGATCGAAAATGGGGGAGGATAAGGACCACGCTGCCGAGATGTTGGCCGCGGCCTGGAAGCCTGCTGCGGACCGCGGAACGAGAATTATTGCTGTTGGAGATGTTCCGTTAGTCAGCGATGACGCTTTGGCATGCATTACACGCATTGGCTTTGATGTGAAAAACACCCAATGCGGCACTGACGTTGCAGAGGCCACGGGCTCACTTGATCCACTCGTCAAGGCTGCATCCCTGGTGGACGGAGCTCGACTCATTCAGATGTCGCCGTTCCTGTGCACGGAGAAATTATGTCCATCCGTAATTGGTCACGTCATCGTTTACCGCGACGCGGAAGCGCACCTCACGTCAACTTTCGCCAAAACGCTGTCTCCTTACCTGAGCTCGAGCTTTTCGTCGGCGTTGAAGCCTTAGTAGCAGGTGATGCGTGCTAACGCGACCGGATCATATCGGCGTCTCGCAGCACGTGCTGGGTCTTCAACGTTCCGAGACGTTTCTTTCTCTGTGAGTTGACCGTGTTCAGGCTGATAACGCGATGCCGGACTGAACGCAGCGTAAGGTGTCACCTAGATTCTTTTATAATCGAAGTATGCGGGTGGTCGAGAAGCTCAAAGTCGTTAGGAACACTGCCAAAAGAAAGCTGTCCATACGAGTTGCTTCGCGTTCCAAGTTCAACAAGGAGACCTTGACAGTACTCGGAGATTCTTTCGTTACCGGAGCACCTTATGTACCTGCCGAGGGAACTTTTCCTCATTTGTTAGCCGATCACATGGGCTGGTCTGTGCGCTATTGCGATGGACAAAGCGGAACCGGCTACGTAGCTCGTCCGGCCGGCAACGGTAGTAGCAGTTATCCGGATCGGCTCAAGGACTTGCTTCCAGTGTCCGCGGACAACCTGCTGATAACTGGCGGATACAACGACACGTGGAATGTGGTCACCGGACTGGTTTCGATGGATGAAGTCTTTTTGGCCGTTGATAAGACACTGAACTCGGCTCGCTCGGTGGGTAGGCACGTCGTGATAGTGGGACCGTTTTGGACGCGAGTCGAAGGGGTTCCTCATGAGGCTTACACCATAAACAGGTATCTGAAACGCGGCGCGGAGTCGCGGGGGTTTCGGTATATCGACGTTCTGACCGACAACTGGATAACTCCAGAGAATCGCCATAGGGTTATCAGCTCAGACAGTACGCATCCGAGCAGCGCGGGGCAAGAATACATCGCCGACCGGTTGGCGCTTGCTCACAGATAGCCGTTGTTTGCCTTTCTGCTCAACAAGACGCGGGCGTACTTTCGGAAGGTCGGGGGCTTGTTGCCTAAGCTTTTGAGTTTCTACCGTGCATCCACGTCCTCAAACACCAGGAACGTCTGTGTATCCAGCACCCCTGCCATCGACTGCAGTTGGTCAAAGATCACGTGCTTTAAGTGCACGTTGTCTGTCGCCCGAACCAAAAGGATGACGTCGAAGTCTCCGCCAACAAGGGCGACGTGGTGCACTTCAGGGATCGTGCGAAGCTGCTCACGCAACTTTCGCCACGAGCGTTGCTGCACCTTGAGCGTGACGTAAGCGGAGGACTTGAGGCCGGCCTTGATCGGATCCACAAGTGCCGTAAACTTCGTCAGCACACCCTCGCCTGTCAGCCGTGCTATCCGCGTGTAGGCGTGAGCCCGGGAAATGTGTACGTTCTCGGCCACCTGCGTCACAGACATCCGGCCGTCACGCGTGAGCTCGGCGATAATGTTGCGGTCAACCTCGTCCAGCGGCACAACCGCCTGCTCCTCGTACGCTTCAACCATTCGTCTACAACTCCACCCAGTTATACAGCTCACATTTTCGATTTGTCTTTCAGAATATGCGACGGGAGCGTACTCATCCACAATTCGCGGGGGCACTGGATACGAAAGATCGTCCGGGACCATACTGAAAGCGAATAGTGGCTACAGAAGGACGGACCGATGACGATCTCCGCAGACCACACTTCGCCCGGCAAGGCGGGGAAGAGCCAACTTGCTCCGGAGCAGGCCGAGGACACATATCTGCCCGGCGAAGCCGCCGAGGCCGTGCGCAAGTTCGGCATTACTGCTGAGGACTACATGCTGCCCGCCCGCCATCAGATTCAGATGGTTGACCAGGGCGGGAACCTGAAGCACCGTTCAGAGCAGGGCGCCGAACCGGGCCATGAGTACCCGTTGCCCGGTGATAACGAACTCCTCACAGCCTACGAGCAGCTCGTCGTCGGCCGGCGGGTCAATGACCAGAACTCCGCTCTGGTTCGCCAGGGCCGCATGGCTGTCTACCCCTCGAGTCACGGCCAAGAGGCGTGCCAGGTCGCTGCCGCCCTCTGCCTCGCCGACGGCGACTGGATGTTCCCCACCTACCGCGATGCTGTAGCTGTCATGGCACGCGGCGTCGACCCGATCGAAGCCATGACCATCTTCCGCGGGGACTGGCACGGGGGCTATGACCCACTGAAGCACAGAGTCGGCATCCAGTGCACGCCGCTCACCACGCAATTGCTTCACGCCGTCGGCGTTGCGCACGCCGCCAAGCTGCGCGGCGAGGACACCGTGGTGCTGGCCATGTGCGGCGACGGCGCCACAAGCGAGGGCGACTTCCACGAGGCGCTGAACTTCGCCGCCGTATTCCACCTGCCCGTCATTTTCTTCGTGCAGAACAACCAGTACGCCATCTCCGTGCCGCTGGCTCATCAGTCAGTGGCTCCTTCGCTAGCGCACAAGGCTGTGGGATATGGCATGGCGGGTGAACGGGTGGACGGCAACGACGTCGTTGCGCTGCTCGCTGTGCTGGACCGCGCGGTCAAGCTCGCCCGCGGAGGCTCCGGCCCGCTCCTGGTCGAGGCACACACCTACCGCATGCAGGCCCATACCAACGCCGACGACGCCACCCGCTACCGTCAGGACAGTGAGGTTGCGCAGTGGGTTGCCCGAGATCCGCTCACACGGATGAAGAGATACCTCACAGACAAAGGGCTGCTGGACGACGGCAGTGACGCCAGGATTGCTGAAAAGGCAGAGACAGTTGCCGCACAGCTCCGTGACGGCCTCGGCGAGGACGTGTCTGTCGACCCACAGGACCTGTTCAAATATGTCTTCGCAACGCGGACACTGCAGCTCGATCAACAGTCGGCTCTGCTCGCCGACGAGCTCGCCCGTGATGCTGCCGGCGCATTTTCCGAAGAGGAGGCCTACAAATGAGCCCCACTGTCACCACTTCCGCCGAGGCCGACGGCAACGTCAGCTTGGCCACCGCCCGTGCTGCTGCCTCCGCTGCGGCAAGCGCCGAGGAGGCCGGACCGCAACCCGTCACCATGGCCAAGGCGCTGAACACGGCGATGGCGGATGCCATGCACGCGGATGATTCTGTCCTCGTCTTCGGCGAGGATGTCGGGATGCTGGGCGGTGTCTTCCGCATCACCGACGGACTCATGAAAACCTTCGGTGAACAGCGCTGCTTCGACACGCCCCTGGCCGAGTCGGGGATCGTCGGCATGGCCGTGGGCATGGCCATCAACGGCATGCGGCCGGTCATCGAAATGCAGTTCGACGCGTTCGCGTACCCGGCTTTCGAGCAGATCGTCAGCCACGTGGCCAAGATGCACAATCGCACCAAGGGCCGGGTCAAGCTGCCTATGGTCATCCGCGTTCCCTACGCCGGCGGCATCGGGGGAGTGGAGCACCATTGTGATTCCTCCGAGTCCTATTACGCACATACCGCCGGACTGAAGGTCTACACACCGGCTACGGTTACCGACGCCTACCGCACGCTCCGGGAAGCCATCGACTCCGACGACCCGGTGATGTTCATGGAGCCGAAAAAGCTCTACTGGTCCAAGGATTTGGTGGACTTGGATGCGCTCCGGGCGGAGTACGAGCGGCAGGTCGACGGCCGCGAGGCCACCGAGGGCCGTGCCGCTGTCGCCCGCTCGGGCACTGACGCGACGCTCATCGCATATGGTCCCTCTGTTCCGACGGCACTTGCAGCGGCCGCCGCAGCCGCCGAAGAAGGGCGATCGCTCGAGGTCATCGACATTCGCACCATCGTGCCGTTCGACGACGCGACGGTGGCCGCTTCCGTCCGGAAGACCGGCCGGGCGGTGGTCATCGCGGAGGCACACGGCTTTGCGTCCGTGTCCTCGGAGATCGTGGCCCGCATTCAGGAGCGCTGCTTCCACTATCTTACCGCGCCCATCCGCCGCGTCACCGGCTTCGATGTGCCGTACCCGGCGCCGAAGCTCGAGCACTACTATTTGCCCGGCGTGGACCGCATCCTCGACGCCGTTGACGACCTCCAGTGGGAAGACTGATCAGATGACCGAACGGAAAGTGTTCCTCCTGCCCGACCTCGGCGAAGGGCTGACAGAAGCCGAGCTCTTGAACTGGCTCGTGGCGGTCGGCGACGAAATCCGCGTGGACCAGCCCATTGCTGAGGTGGAAACCGCGAAGTCAGTCGTGGAGGTACCGTCACCGTACGCCGGCACTGTAGCCGAGTTGCATGGCGAACCGGGCGAGACTTTGGATGTGGGCAAACCGCTTATGTCAGTGACCCCAACGGAATCACAGTTTGAGCCCGTCGAAACCGAAACCACGCTGGTTGAGCCCCTCGAAACCCAAGAGACCGCAGCCGAAGCATACCGAACAGAAGAAAGAGCGGGCTCAGGCAACGTCCTTATCGGTTACGGAACCCCTGGCGGCACAACCACTGTCCGCCGAACCCGCCCCCGGCGCACCAATTCGGTGGTTGAGCCTGTTGAAACCGCGCCCGTCGAAACTGAGCCCCAAGACGATACAAAGCTGACAACACCCGCAGACGATGCCTTACTTCTGCGCACTCGCGTCCCCGGCAAGCTCGGTGCTGTTATTTCTCCCCTCGTCCGCCGGATGGCCAAGGAGCATGGTGTGGACCTCGGCCACATGCAGGGATCTGGAGAGAGCGGCCTGATCATGCGTCGGGACGTCGAAGCAGCCATAAAGTCCCCGGTGGTTGAGCCTTTCGAAACCCAGCCTGCCGAAACCAAACTGCGTGCGCTGATTGAGCCCGTCGAAACGGTCTCGACAAACTCGATCAGCGAGAACGTCGATACCCGCACCGGCCTCCAAATCACGGAACGCACGCCCGTCCGGGGCGTGCGGAAAGCCGTGGCTGCCAACATGTCACGCAGTCGCTCCGAGATCCCAGAAGCTACGGTCTGGCTCGACGTCGATGCCACTGCACTCGTTGAGCTCCGCGCCGGCCTTAAGAAAACGGACCCGAGTCATACGCCCGGGCTCCTGGCCTTCATCGCCCGCTTTGTGACTGCAGGCTTGAAGAAATACCCGGAGCTGAACACCCGCCTCATCAACGCAGAGGACGCGTCTGGCAGCGTGTCCCAGGAGATAGTTGCCTTCGATGGGGTCAACCTCGGGTTTGCAGCTCAGACGGATCGCGGGTTGGTGGTCCCATCTATCCGCCATGCGGAGCAATTGAGTGCGAGGAAACTCGACGAAGAAATTAAGCGACTTACCGCCGTCGTGCGCGACGGCAAGGCGACCCCAACGGAACTGGGCAGCGGAACCTTCACGCTTAATAACTATGGCGTGTTTGGCGTGGATGGTTCCGCGGCAATCATTAATTATCCGGAGGTGGCTATCCTCGGCATTGGCAGGATTATCGACAAGCCCTGGGTCGTCGAAGGCGAACTTGCCGTCCGAAAAGTCACTGAGCTGACTTTGACCTTTGACCACCGCGTCTGCGATGGCGGTACGGCCGCCGGATTCCTACGTTATGTTGCCGATGCGATCGAGGCCCCGCCCTCGCTTTTGGCCGATTTGTAACCGAAAGTATTGAAATCCAGGTGATCGGTCCTTCGCCGCTCTTTTTCGGCGGCGAAGGACGACTGGTCTTACCGTGTTGTATCTGAGTGGTCGCTGCACCTTACGAGAGCCACGAGGCCTCTTCCGTCATCCTTGTATGAAGTGACGTGGTTGGTGATCGTGTTGCAGGTCTCGCAGAAGTGCTTCTGTTGTTTAGTCCCCATGACCAGATCATACCTAGCGCGGTGTTTCGAATGAATGAATTTGCGGCCAGGGGCTGGGTCCCCCGCCGGTCTGGCGCCATAGCGCTTCCCTGATAAATCCCAAGCTAGATGAGTACAATCGAGGCCAGAAGATCGCAGCTCCCCAGATTTATGGAGAAACAATGTCACGATGGCTCGACGTCGGCGCGGACAACTATGTGCTGGTGACTGAAGGTTCAAAACTCAACACTGGCCTGATCGTAGGAACCGAACGGGCTTTGGTGATCGATACTGGGTGCGGGCCGAGGCAAGGCAAGGAAATCCTGGACGCCGTACGGGAGAAGACCCCGCTGCCGCTTGTCGTGGTGAACACCCACGCACACTACGACCACTTTTTCGGCAACGCGGTCTTCACCGAGGCCGGCGTCGAGGAGTTCTGGGCGCACGAGAACTGCGCTGAGGAAATCGGTGAGGGCGGCGACGCACAGCGCAGTGAGGTCACGGAGACCGAACCTGAAATGGCTGCTGGCGACGGTGAGCACGTGGAGATCGTGGTCCCCAACGCAATCGTCCGTGACCAGCCAGTGCTCGTTGACCTCGGGGGTCAGACTGTCACGCTGTTCTATTTGGGCCGCGGGCATACCGACGGTGACCTCTTGGTCGGAACCACCACCACGCTGTTTGCCGGTGACCTCGTGGAGCAGGGCTCCCATCCGTCCTTCGAAGATTCGTACCCGGAGGAGTGGGCCGACGCGCTCCGGCACCTGTCGGCTCTCCGGCACCGCTACGAGTTCCTCGTCCCGGGGCACGGCGAACCCTGCAGCGACCGGTTCGTCAAGACCATGGCCGACACGATGACCACCGCTGTGCGTCAGGCCCGGCAGTCCATCCGCGACACGCCGGCTGATGCCACCAAAGCCATCCCGGTGCTGCCGTACGGGCCCGAGCAGTCGCGCTGGTTCATTAAGCGTCTGCAGGAGACCCGCCAACAGCACTGAACCAAGTACTCGCTGCAGTCCGCGTATCGGACGCCCGAAAACACAGGTATTGACTACGCTGTGGGTGTGACCTGTGCCACTCTAGGTTTGGGTCATGAATACTGGAATCAGGGCGGTCATCCGCCGCTTCATTGATACACACATCGTGGCCGATGACCCGTTCCCCGAGCGTTCATGGCTCGACCGGCAGGACATGCCGGGCGTGGAAGAGCGTGCCAGGGCTGCCGTTGCGGGTTTGCCCGTGGAGCCGCTGTCGCCGCTTCCCGGCCGACACGCAAGGCATGGCGGGTTCCCGCAGCGGCTGCGGCGGACGGTGCACCGCCACAACGCCGCCACTGGTCACGGCGACGGCATCTAGGCCTATCTAGGTGGGAAGCGCTACATCTTGATCAAACCTTGATGTTTGCTTGCGCTTTCCTTGAGTTTCAGTCCGTAGCGTCTCCGCCATGGGATTCCGTGGGGGAGGCCGATACGGTCGGGAATCGCGGCGCGAAGTACGCCGCCGTCAGCTTCGCGCACTGTCATTCGTCGGGCTGGCGGTTCTGGCAGTGGCGACTGCGGTGGTGGTGACGCTGGCCCTCCGGCGCTAGGGGCAGAGGCATGAAGCGCAATAGATGAATAGTGGTTGCACCAATGGGCGTGTCCAATTGGACAGCGCCCTTAAGTGCTAAGTAGGCTGGCGAACGACCCAAAAATGGGGGGTCCATTCCCAGCCCCTTTGTCGCACCCTGAGCATGGTCGCTCTGGTTGTGTCGAAGGAGCTGCCGCTTACGGAGGTCTCAACCGTGGCTGTCACCGATTTCGTTCTCGCGCTGTCCGGCTTGCTCGGCAGCCTGTTGATTCCGTTCGCCGGGCTCTACTGGATGCTCCGGCTCAAGCGCAGGGCCGTTGCCGTTGCCCCGGCGGCAGCCTCTTCCGTTCCGGGTGGGCTGAAATAGCCGTGCCGTACGTCGACATCAACCCGCACCGTAGTCGACCCAAATGGTGGGGCTACGTGGCGTTGGGCATTCTGCTAACGATCACTGCCGCTGTTGTTGTGGCAGCCCTCATTCACAGCTGAGAAACCGTGTCTTTTGGCGCCGCGACGAACGCCCTAGCTAGGTCGCTGATCAATAGGTACTTTGCCAGCGCCTAGAATGGCTATTTGAACGAGACCAATCGACCACTGCAGCGGGACGCCGCTGCGAGCCCGGGGGGAACGACCATGCCCAAGCCAGCGAACCGATTAGCCGAGGCCAGCCCCGACGGGCAGCCCGAGCTCCGCCGCCGCTTCCGCCGCCGCAATGACGACGGCTCCGACGCCTGGACAGGAACCTTTCCCGCCGTGACACCTGAGCCCACCGCACCGCCCCGTCCCGTCCGCAGCTCGTCCTGGGCGGAAGCGGCGGCCGTTGCCGATGCACTCTCCGACGCCCCTCCTGCACCGGCGGCTCCGCCGACGCCCGCGCGCCAGCCTGCGGGAGCGCTGCCGTCAAACGTACCGGAAAGCCTTCCGGAGCCTGAGGTGCCGGTTGCGGACGCCACCGCATTGCCGACGTCGTTTGTCCGGGAGCAGAAGCCGCGCCCGAAGAAGGGCTTCCGGGGCTTCCTGTACCGGGCGACCGGCGGCGCCTGGAACCTGGGCCCTAGCGCTCTTGAACGCGAGGAAGATGAGGTGGCCCGCCGGATCTCGCGCCAGCTGCAGGGCAGCTATAACACCGCAGTGCTCAGCCTGAAGGGCGGGATCGGCAAGACGTCCACCACCGTTGGGGTCGGCCTCACCCTTGCAGAGTTCCGTGGCGACCCGCCATGCGCCATCGACGCGAACCCCGACTCCGGCGACCTCGTGGAGCGCGCGTTGGGGGAAGGCATCTACCAGAAGGCCACTCCGCGGACGATTACAGATCTGCTCCGGAACATCGACTCCGTCGACTCGCTCACTGAGTTGTCACGCTATATGCACCACTCCGGCCGGCTGCACCTCATTGCTGGCGAACAGGACCCCGAGGTGTCCGATTCACTCACCGCCGAGGAATACCTCCGGATCCGCAGGCTTATCTCCAGCTACTACTCCGTGGCGCTTACGGACTGCGGCACCGGAGTGACGCACAACGCGATGAGTGGGATCCTGCAATCCGCGGACAACCTGATCATCGCTGCCGGTTACGCAGTGAGCGGCGCCAAGCGCGCACGCAGCACACTGCAGTGGCTCGCCGGTCACGGCTACGAGGATCTGGCCCGCAACGCCATCGTGGTGATCACGGACAAAGACGAGGTCTCCAACCGTGTGGACAAGGACGCGATCGAGGAGCACCTTGCCGGGATGTGCCGCGAGCTCATCGCCGTGCCGCACGACCGGGGAGTGGCCGATGGCGATTTGGTCACGCTGGACCACCTGAAGCCAGAGACGCGGCGGGCTTATAAGGAGATCGCTGCTGCAATCGTGGATGGGTACCGGTAGGGCGGTTGGCTTCAATAGCGCAGCTAGATTCTGAGGCTGGACCTAGCTGAACGCTGAGTGGCCCTTGCAGGTAATGTCCCTAGCATAGTCATGCCCGGTGACGGGGTCCGCCCATAGCTACCGGGTAGAATCAGGGCACATTACTTCTTCTGGGGGACATCTTGCGCGTTCGTCATGTCATCATAAGTGCCGTTGTTGCGGTGGCCGTCGTCGGCGGTGGAACTGCCGCAGCACTTCAGGTCCGAAAGAACCTGCAAGCGCTGCAGGACAACCGAAAGCAGGCGGCCCAGTGCGAGGCGATAAACGCTGAAATTAGGTCAGCCGGAGCGATCCAAGCGATTGGCGCGGGCAGCCTCAAGGTAGCGGTGCTGGGAGACTCCTATGCGGCCGGTGAGCATCTCGCTGACCCAGCTGCGGGGTGGGTTTCTAAGGTGGCTAGTTCGAAGAAATGGGCCGTCGGGGTTGATGCGATTGGAGGCACTGGCTTCCTCAACGGTGGCCCCTGTCTCACGCATAACTTTTCGTCTCGTATCGGCTCAGTGGTCGAGTCGAAGCCAGACATTCTTATCATCCAGGGTGGCCTCAACGACCACGGGCGGGCTCCCGAATCGGAAGCTCAGGCTGTGACCAAGGTTCTAAACCAAGCAAAGGTGATCAAGACTGTCATCGTTATTGGACCGGCCGATGTCCCGAAAGTTACGGATGAGGCCCCGACTGACGAGGCCCTCAAGGACGCCACGGTAACTGCTGGGCGGACCTATATCTCTGCCCTCGGATGGGATGACCTGACTTTCATCGAGGACGGACTGCACCTCACACAGGAAGGGCACGCCGCCTACGCCAGCCATGTGGCTGTGGCCCTCCCGGCTGTGCGCCCCTAGCCGGGCGGCATAGGGGTAAGGTCGTTTTGACTGGTTCACGGGGCGCCGCGCACTTCTTATCCCCCGGTAGACTTGAGGGCATAGTCTCCTAGCCAATGTAGAAAAAACTACTTCTCCCACTGGCACGATTCACTGGCAATTCTGCGGTTCGTTGCCGTCATGCTCGTGGTCGTGCATTACGCGTCGGTGACGCTGGTGCCCGAGTTGTATCCGTTGGTGTCCATGGTGCAGACGGGTTGACGTTCTTTTTCCTGCTGTCCGGTTCGTTCAGCAGTCCAAGGCAGCTGTGGACGGCGACGAACATCGAGCACAGGGTGATCGTCACCCGGGTGGAGATGGCCCCATCATGCCGCGTCCCCTTCCCACAGACGTACTTCCGTGCCTGCAGCCCGGGAGGACGTGATGGCGGCGGATCCGCCCACGGCCTCAAGCGCCCGGTGATGGACACGCGGACCCCTGCCGTCGGTCGGAAACCAGTCTGGGGTCGAAACCGGTCCCGGTGTCACGAACGGTGGCCGTGACACGTGCCGTCCGTCCACTGCGGTGGCCCGCACGCGGACATCGCAGCGGTCCGCCCGCCGCGGAATGGCGGGGGGAGTTGGTGACCGCCTCACAGGCCGCCTCGACAACTTCACGGACGACGCGGGCCGGCAGGAGAAGGTGCTCCGGTGAATCCGAGGTGACTGCCGCTTCCGGAACGTGAGTGCCGCCGTCGGCCGCAGGGCGGTCATCAGGCTGTCACGAAACAGCGCGTCCATCCGCCGCCTCCCGGTAGCGGGAGATGGCGTCCTCGGCCGCGGCAGGCGTCCAACAATTGCCCAGGGCGTCTTGACAAGCGTCACTCGTGTCCCCACCTCTGGTGACAATTACCCCACCAGCGGATGACCCCGATGACGGCGCAGTTAGGGAATGGCTAGCCTCTGAGAAGGCGCAAGGATTCCAACGGGTTTTATGGGGGGCCGTTGGGCTCCTTGCTGCCGTGGGAGGACCTCACGTCCAAATCGTGATTCGACACGCTGCCTTCCTACTCAAAGGCCGCCGACTCGCCCCGGTAGTCTCGCCGCACCACAACTGGAAGGTGCGGCCGCGATGACTATCTCTGAATACGCCTCAGCACTGGCACTTACGCTCGGGTCCTTGGCCGCAGCAAGCGGTCATTCTGCTGTGATCATCCGGACAAGGGCCCGACGCTAAGCAGGTCGTCCACGAGCACACCCCGTAACTCCTCGCAGCCTCGCGCGCTTGACGAGCCTGTTCCCCTTTGGGGCGTCGGCGGTTCATCGCCGCAACCGCCTGGACTGGGGACCCGACTCATTCACCCGCGGAACTTGCTGGGGGCTCTACCCACTTCGGCTGCATCTGAGGCAGCGGGGCGAGCAGCGCGTTCTGCAGCTCGTCGCTAACGCCGTTGGGAACATCCAAGTCGACGCCCATGGCCAACACCCACTGACTGATGTAGTTTCGTGCGGGGTTACGGTGACGGTGACTGCGCGAGCGAAGAAGGATTACGTTTTGAAGGCGGGTGCCGTCACTGAGTGGTCGGCGACGTTCAAGGCGACCCCGATTGAGGTGGTCCCGGCTGCAGTGGTGTTCACGGATAAGGACGGCACCGCCGAGGACACCTACACGGTCCCGGTGACCGAAGGTGTGGAGTACGTGGTCGGGGACAAGGTCGTTGAGACCGGCGCCCACCCGGGTAGCGGTACGGTGACGGTGACTGCGGGGGCGAAAACCGACTGCGTGGTCAAGGCCGGTGCTGTCACTGAGCGGTGGGCGACGTTCAAGGCGGCCCCGTTCGCGGTGGTCCCGGCTGCGGTGGTGTTCGCGGACGAGGACGGGACGGCGCAGGATGCCTACGTGATCCCGGCCGTTGAGGGTGTGGAGTACGTGGTCGGCGACACGGTCGTCGGGGCCAGAACGTATCCGGGCTCCGGGACGGTGACGGTGACGGCGCGGGCGAAGACGGACTACGTCCTGAAGACCGGTGCGGTCACTGAGTGGACGGCGACGTTCAAGGCAACCCCGTTCGAAGTGACACGGCTGCCGTTATATTCACGGACAAGGACGGCGCCGCGGAGGACACCTACCCCGTTCCCGAGACTGAGGGCGTGGAGTACCTGGTCGGCGACATGGTCGTCGAGGCGGGGACCCTTCCGGGCTCCGGCACTGTGACGGTGACGTCGCGGGCGAAGACGGACTTCGTCCTGAAGGCGGGTGCGGTCACGGAGTGGTCTGCGACGTTCAAGGCGGCCCCATAAGAAGTGACACCGGCTGCCGTTACATTCACGGACAAGGACGGCACTGCTCAGGACACGTATACGGTGCCCGTCGTGGAGGGTGTTGAGTATCTGGTCGGCGGCAAGGCCGTTGCTGCCGGGACCTATGCCGGGACAGGAACGGTCAACGTCACCGCGAAGGCCAAGGCGGACTACGTCCTGAAGGCCGGGGCGGTTGCATCCTGGTCCGCGACGTTCAATGCCGTGTTCCGCATGACCCTGGTTGTACCGCGGGTGACCTGAACAGCGACGGGAAGGCCGACATGATCGCCCGCGACAGCGCCGGAACTTTGTGGCTGTATCCCGGCAACGGGCGCGGGGGATGGCTCGCACGCACAAAGGTCGGCGGCGGCTGGAACGTCATGAACTCGCTCGTCGGGGCCGGCGACCTGAACGGGGACCGCAGGGCCGATATGCTCGCCCGTGACTCTGCCGGGACGCTGTGGGTGTACCCGGGCAACGGGCGCGGCGGCTGGCTGGCCCGCATCCGCGTGGGTGCCGGCTGGAACGTCATGAACTCCATCGTCGGGCCGGGTGATGTGAACGGTGACGGAAAGTCCGATGTGCTGGCCCGAAACACGGCTGGCACGCTCTGGGTCTACCCTGGCAACGGGCGCGGTGGCTGGCTGGCCAGGATCCGGGTGGCGGAGGCTGGAACGCGATGACCGCCGTCGTCGGTCCCGGCGACCTGACCGGTGACCGCAAGGCTGACATCCTGGCCCGCGACGCGAGCGGAATCCTCTGGGTCTACCGTGGCGACGGGCGGGGCGGTTTCGCCTCCCGGAGCAGCACGGGTGCGGGCTGGAATGCGATGGGCACCATCGCGGGCCGCGGCGATTTCAACGGCGACGGCAGGACAGATGCCCTGGCCATAGATGCCTCCGGCGTGCTCTGGCTGTACAAGGGCAATGGTGCTGGAAACTGGCTGGGCCGGTCATCCATGGGCGCCGGCTGGAACTGACACCTCAGCTTCACTGAACTGAACGGCCGCCGCACGAAGCTTCGTGCGGCGGCCGTTGCACTTTTCTGCCGGCCATAGAAGGCACGTCACGGTTCCCTGCTCTGTTCGAAAAGCTGGTTTTAGGCATGCCAAAATGAGAGGGCGTTTGGGGGCGGCACTCGCTGAACAGGCGGGCAGCCGGCGTGCTACCTATCCTTACGCTCTGCAAAAACGGCTGCTGTCCCACAGCCCGATGGCGATGACACTAAGGACACCATGAGCACCACGGACACTGTGCGTTCGGCACCGGCGGAGTCGCGGCGGCCGGCAACAGGCTTGCGGCCCCGCAGGGCATTCCGTGCCGATATCCAGGCCCTCCGCGCTGTTGCCGTGATGCTGGTGGTGCTCGATCACCTGGGCTGGGTGCCCGGCGGCTACGTCGGCGTCGACATTTTCTTCGTGATCTCCGGATTCCTCATCACCGCCCACCTGCTCAAGGAACTCACCGCAACGGGAAAGATCCGGCTCGGGTCCTTCTATGCCCGCCGTGTCCGCAGGCTCCTCCCCGCGGCTTTCACCGTCCTGGCCGTGGGAACGGCCGCAGCCATGATGTGGCAACCCTACGACCGGTGGGCGGCTTCCGCGGCCGAGATGCTGGCCAGCACCTTCTATGCGGAGAACTGGGTGCTGGCGGCGAAGGCTGTGGACTATTCGGCCTCCTCGGAATCGGCCACCTTCGCCCAGCATTACTGGTCGCTCTCGGTGGAGGAGCAGTTCTACCTGGCGTGGCCGTTGCTGCTCCTGGCGCTGTTCTGGGCCGCCGCGCGGTTCCGGAAGGCAAGCGCCCAGGTGATGCTCATCGGGATTGCGGCCGCCCTGGTGACCAGCCTCGTCTTCTCCGTGGTGATCACCTCGCTGTCGCCCAGCGAGGCCTATTTCGTGACCCCGGCACGCGTCTGGGAATTCGGGGCCGGCGCCCTGGTGGCTCTCGGCCTGGGCCGTCTCACGCTCGGACCGCGGCAGACGCAGGCAATCGGTTTTGCCGGATGGGCCCTGATCGCCTTCTCCGCCGTGACGTACAACCACGAAACCCCCTTCCCGGGCTGGCTCGCCCTGGTTCCCGTTCTGGGTACTGCCTTCGTGATCCTCGCGGGCAGCTTTGGCCGGCGGCCTGCCTTGGGGAAAGTGCTTGGCTGGACGCCGGTCCAGTACCTCGGCGACGTTTCGTACTCCCTGTACCTGTGGCACTGGCCCATCATTGTGGTGGCACCGTTCGCCCTGGGGCGGGCCCCGTCCCCCCTCGACAAGGTCCTCATACTGGTTCTCGCCATCCTGCTGGCCGCAGTGACGAAGGCCCTCGTGGAAGACCGCGGGCAGAGGTTCGTCTTCCTCACCGCGTCCAGGCGGAACACCTTTGGGGCCATGGCCGTCGCCATGGCCCTGCTGGCAGCCCTGTGCTTTGCGCAGGTCAAGGCAGCAGAATCCAGGGGGGAGCAGGACGAACGTGCCGCCGCGGCTGCGGCGCTCCAGCCATGCCGCGGCCCGGCCGCCATGGCACCGGGCGCCGACTGCGCGGACAGGTTCGGCCCCATCAGTGCGGCGGGAAGTCCGGAAGCACGGAAGTACTGGAAAACTCCGCCCGAGTGCGCACGGTCCACGGAGGAGGCCAGGATCGGGCTGCTCTGTGACTTTTCGAAAGGGAAAACTGACGCCGACGTCGTCTGGCTGGTGGGCGACTCCCACGCGCAGCACTGGCAGGCGGCTGTCTTCGCGGCCGCCAAGCAGCGTCGCTGGATCGTCAAGACCGCGATGGCTGGGGGATGCCCTGTAGCGGACGTCCACTTCATTGGCTTCAACGGACACACCGAGGCCGAGCCTGCCCGGAAGTGCAGGGACTGGGCCCGCCAGGTCACCACTGCCGTTGCGGAGGACCGCCCTCAGCGGATCTTCACCTCCGCCTTTGCCCGGAAGGTCGTCGTCGACGACGGTTCCGGCACGTCCGGGACGGAGCAGATTGTTGCCGGGCTGCACCGGACGTGGCAGCGCTGGACGGATGCGGGCGCGAAGGTGGATGTCCTGGCCGATCCGCCGCTCAGTGAGGGCGTCCGGGCGGCTGACTGCAGCGTCCTGAACGTCGCCGCCCCGGCCAAGTGCGCCGTCGAGCGTTCCAAGGCCCAGCCGCCGGATCCCCTCGTCCTGGCGGCCCAATCCGCCGGCAACAGCAAAGTCACTCTTGTCGATCTGACCGACTACTTCTGTGACGCGGAGAAGTGCTACAACGTGGTCGGCGGCGTGGCCGTCTACTACGACCCCATGCATTTGAACCGGGAGTTCAGCGAACTGTTCTGGCCCATGATCGTGGCCAAGATCGGCAAGGACTAGCGGACCCGGTTGGAGGCAACATGTGGCCGGCCGGTAAACTGGTCCGTTTATTGCCGTGACACATGGGAGAGAAAGCATTTCACGCACGCGGCTGGATTCACTGACAGGACTGCGGTTCATCGCCGCCATGCTGGTGGTTTTGTACCACGCGGCAGTGACGCTGGTGCCGGAGGCGTATCCGCTGGTGTCCATGGGGCAGACCGGCGTGACGTTCTTCTTCATGCTGTCCGGGTTTGTGCTCGCCTGGTCCATGAATCCAAGCACGTCCAGGCGCCAGTTCTACTGGCGCAGGTTCGCCAGGATCTGGCCGCTCCACGCGCTTACGACGGCGGCCGCCGTCGTCCTCGTTTTGGTCACCCAGGGTGACCAGTCAGTTCCCCAGCTGCTGTCCTCGCTGCTTCTGGTGCAGGGCTGGCTCGGCGAGCAGCACTGGGTCTACGCCTACAACGGGGTGTCCTGGTCGCTGTCCTGCGAGGCGTTCTTCTATGCGGTGTTCCCGTTCCTGGCGGTGCGGCTGGCACGCCTCGAGCCGGGGAAGCTCTTCCGCGCCGGCGCCACGGTTTTCGCGGCCGCTGTTGCTCTTGTGTCCGTCCTGCTGGCGTTCGCCCCCGGCTTCGACTGGGGTGCCCTGTTCTACACGTTCCCGGCGTTCAGGATTGCAGAGTTCACCGTGGGTGTGTGCCTGGCCATCGCCATGGGGAAGGGCTGGAAGCCCCGGGTCGGCGTGGGCGTCGGAACTGCCGCGGCCCTTGGTTCCTTCCTTCTGCTCGAAGCGGTGGACGGCATCGCGCCGTGGCATACCGCCGGGCCGCTGGCGGGAGCGCTCAGCATTCCGGGCTTCGCCCTCCTGATCGCGGCCTTTGCGGACCGGGACCGCTGCGGGGGCCGCCCCACCTTTGTCAGTGCCCCGGCCCTGGTGAAACTGGGGGAGTGGTCGTTCGCGCTCTACCTGGTCCACGAACTCGTGCTGCGGACAGCACTCGAACTGGGCCCGGAGAACCTCGCCCAGCGGGCCGCGCTCGCCGCCGTCGGAATTGCCTTGTCCATCCCGTTGGCCGGCGCCGCCTACACGTTCGTCGAGCGTCCCATTGAGGCCCGGCTGCGGAGCCGGGGCGCGAGTCGCGGCCCAGCGGCGGATACCCCCGAGCCAGAGAAGAGCCTGGTGGCCAAGTAGCGCCGCCGAGACACCAGACCCAAGTAGGTCTAGGGGCGCCGAACCAAGCCAACAGTTGAAGTTCAAATAAATTGAGCAATCCTTGATTCTTTACACCCTTTGTTCCTGAGAGTCGCATCGCATTGTTGTTCCAGCAAGACAACTTCCAAGCCACACCAAAGTCTGAGGGGACACATCATGAAGAACAGCACTCTGATCAAGGGAACCGCAGCTATCGCCGTTGGCGCAGCACTGTTGCTGGGCGGCGGCGGAACCCTGGCCAACTGGAATGCTTCGGCATCCACCACTCCGGGCACGATCGTTGCCGGTGACCTGAACGTCGAAAACGTCGCCGCAGGGACGTGGACGGACCGTAACGGCGTGGCCATCGCCAACATCGCCAACTACACAGTGGTGCCTGGCGACAAGCTGACCTTCACACAGGATTTGAAGGTGACGCTTCACGGCAACAAGATGGCAGCGAAGATCGAGACCAGCGGGGTGAACAACCCGAACAACGGCTTCACCGGCACGAACGTCACTGTGTCCCCCGTGAGCCTGAAGGTCGGCACCGCGGCTGTGGTGAACCCTCTCGTCGCCTCGACTAATACCCAAACGGTCACCGCTACCGTAACGTTTGAATTCAGCGCCAACACCGCTGACCGGATTGACGTGGGGGCGACCTACAAATTCAACACGGTCGGCTTCACCCTCACGCAGGTGAACTCCGCCAACGACGGCCTGTCCTAGTCCGGCGCCGGCGGGTGGCTGAACGGCCACCCGCCCGCTGACGATCGGAACCAGGACCAGGAGGAAACGCATGCGCATCAGGCGCTCGCTGCAGGCCGCGGCACTGATCGCCGCAGCAGTGGTCCTGGGCCTCCTGACCGTGCAGGGGACTTACGCCCTCTGGAACGCGACCACGTCAACGACCCCCGGAACTGTCTCCTCGGCATCGTTCGATGTAAAGATGACCGCAACGCCGAACAGCCAGACCACCACGAACATGACGCTGGCCAACGGTACCTCCGCCAACCTGGCCATCACCCCCACCGGCACATTTCTGCCAGGCGACTCGGCGTACGGGGGAGTGGTGGTCACCAACAACACCAACGCCGGCGGGTCTTTTAATACGGTAATCACCGCAACTAGGGAAACAGTGACCAGTACGGGAGACGGAAGCCTGGCACTCAATGTCACCGTCAACGCCAAACGCGGCACCTCTGCGGCAGACTGCAGCACCACCACCGGCTACACGGTCCTGGGAGTTTCCGGACTTGTATCTCCCACCGTTCCAAAGGGCGGGTCCACGGTCCTCTGTTTCCAGGTCACACTTAATTCGAACCCCCCGGCATCTGTGAAAGGACAAGCTGTGAACATCTCCCTGACGCTCACCGCCCGTCAGTGCGGGGTGCCCGGTGATTGCTGACCTGACCGCGCGGCCGGAACCTACGGATAGCAAGGGCAAGGGCGGTGGTCCGTGGTCCGCCGTCGGACGCATTGCCAGCAAGTCCGCGATGCTTATTGCCTTGTTTGCAGCGGTGGTGCTGATTGTGATCCCGCTGGCAACCGGATCGCAGACCTACACTATCCTCACCAAGTCCATGGTGCAGAAGTTCCCGCCGGGGACGTTCATGGTGATGAAGCCGGCGCCATTCGACGAGCTGAAATACGGCGATGTCATTACCTTTCAGCTGTACTCCGGCCGTCCGGACGTGGAGACCCACCGCATTGTTGGATTCGGTGCCACCCAGCAGGGTGAAAAGACCCTGATCACCAAGGGCGACAACAACGGCGCCAACGATCCTGAGCCAGTCCGTGCCATCCAAGTCAAGGGCAAGCTCTTCTACGCTGTCCCGTACGTGGGCTACGTGGCCAACGCCCTGGGCAACTCGGACCGGGGCACCTGGACCATCGTGGCCGCTGTCGGTCTGATCGGGTACGGGGCCTTCACGGTCTTTAAATCCCTCCGCCGGTCACGGAACCGTGCGACTCCAGCCGAGGTGGAATAGATGCTTCGGTTCCGGAATCTGCCAGGGGCAGCAGTGGCTGTCTGCGTATTCGTCCTCACCGTCATGCTGGGGCTCGGAGGCACGGCTGCGTCTGCCCTGTGGCAACAAAGCGCGAAAGCCACGGTGACCGTGACCGCGGCGGCGACGTGGCCGGCACCCGCCTTCTCGGGGTTTGTCTGTAGCAATGACAGCAACAAAACTACTGCGACCCTGCGCGCCACCGGCACGAGGGCCCCAGCCTCCCTGACTTATTCTGCGCTCCAGACCAACGGAACCTACGGCCCCTCGTATACCGACTCGGTGACCCTGGGCACCGTTAGCAGCGTGGCGTTGACCATGACCTCACCGATGATCGTCGCCAACAGGACCACTTCGCAGCTCACTGTCAGGGTAATTGCTACCTACTCAGACCAGACTGAGACCACCGCGACCGCAGTCGTGCAACTCGAACAAGGCAACAACAGCAACAAAGTCACCTGCATCTCACCTCTGGCCTAACCCAGCGCTGTACCAGGTGGTCGACGGCGTCGTGCCATGGCATACGGCTGGGCCGTTGGCGGGCGCGCTCTGCATCCCGGGTTTCGCCCTCCTGATTGCGGCCTACGCGGCCCGTGACCGCTGCGGGGGTCGCGCCACCTTCGCCCGTTCTCCTGCCATGGTGAAACTGGGCGAGTGGTCATTCGCGCTCTACCTGGTCCACGAGCTGGTGCTGCGGACAGCCCGGGAACTCGAACCGGAGGGCCTGGCCGAGCGCGCGGCGGGCCTGGCCGAGCGCGCGGCGGCGCCGTGGCGGATACACGCGAGCCCGAGCGGGAGCTGATGGCCAAGTAGCGTCAGCTTGGGGTGGCTGGCCCGGCGACGGCACCTGCCACCACAGTGTTGCCGAAGGATTGACGCAAGTCCTCCGGCCCGGGTGAAATCCGCTGTTACGTTTGAATTCACTTTGCTGTTGGGGGACCCGTGGGGGGAACAAATGAATAACTTGGTTATGCCTCGGCTCGCCTCGGTGCTGATTGCGGCGGGCATTATTTCTGGCGGAATGGCCGCACCGTCCCAGGCGGCGGAGACGGGCAACGCCATCAACACGCAGTCGCGCGATGCCGTGGTGGCTGCATACAAGTCGCGCTACCTGCCCTCCCAAGCGGAGGACATCAACTGGACGGGGTCGGTGGCCGGCTGCAATGCGGGGACCCAGTCGCCGAACTCGCTGGCCAGCGGAACGGCGGCGATCAACTTCTTCCGGGGCCTGGCGGGACTGGACAGCATCGTACTCACCGCTGCGCAGAACGACAAGGCGCAGGCCGCGGCACTGATGATGCATGCCCAAGGCACGCTGAGCCACTATCCCACCAGCGACTGGAAGTGCTTCACGGCGCAGGGCCAGGCCGGTGCCAACACGTCGAACCTGCACTACAGCTACCCCAGGATCCCCTCCATGGCCACGGTCCTCAGCGGATACATGGACGACGAGGGTTCCGGCAACGCGGACGTGGGGCACCGCCGCTGGCTCCTGAACCCGGCCACCACCACCATGGGCATCGGGACCACCAGCATGTTCAACGCCGTCAACGTCATCGGCGGCGGAACCAGCACGGCGCGGGCCAACCCAGACTTCATCGCCTTCCCGAATGCCGGCTACTTCCCGGCCCAGCTGCTGCCGCCGGGTCGCTGGTCGCTGTCCTCCGCCCGCGGCGTCGATTTTTCCAAAGCCGCTGTCACGGTCAGGAATGCTGCCGGGACGGACCTGTTGGCCACCACGTACCACGCCGCGAACGGCTACGGCCCGAACACCGTGGTCTTCGACGTCCCGCAGGTGCAGGTGCCCAGCGGCGCCAATGAAACGAACTACACGGTCAAGGTCACCGGCATGGTGCGGGACGGAAAGCCCCTCGAGCACACGTACACGGTGAAGCTGGTCGACGCCACCGTAGCCGGCCCGAGCACCCCGGACCCCACTCCGGCTCCGGCGGTCCCCACACCGCCGCCGGCGGCCCCGCCCGCAACCCCCACGATCAAGTCGCAGGACAGCGTGCTCGCCATTGATTCAGCAGGCACCCTGTGGAACTACGGGAACCTGAAGGCAGCCCGGACCAGAATCGGCACCGGCTGGGGCATCTTCAGCGACATTCACGTGACGGACTGGAACCGCGACGGCTACTTCGACATCCTCGGCAAGACCAAAGCCGGGCAACTTCACCTGTATAGGGCCCTCCGCGGCGGCGGCTTCGCCAGGGAGGCGATCGGCGGGGGCGGCTGGCAGAACTACACCATCGACGTCGGCCCTTGGCGGGTTGCCGACAAGTACCCCTCGATCGTGGCCAAGCACGTGGCCACCGGCAGGCTCTACCACTACGCCAACACGTCCGGGAAAGCGCCCAGCGCGGGCGTCCAGATCAGCGCGGGCTGGCAGAAGCTGGACATCAGCCTGCTCGACTGGAACCGGGACGGTGCCACGGACATCGTGGCGCGGAACGCGGCCAGCCAGCTGCTGCTCTACCGCACCAACGGCCGAGGTTCGTTTCTCGCGGAGAACCGCCCGGTCATCGGAGCCAGCTGGCAGGGCTTCACCTCCCTCACGGTGGCGCGCGGGCTGGGAGGGGCCGGGACCCAGGGCCTTTTGGCGCGCACCAAGGCCGGAACGTTGGTGTACTACCAGGCGAACACGTCCGCCTGGGCTGCCCCGCGGACGCTCGGTACCGGCTGGGGAGCGTACCTCATCGGCAGCCACTGACCTGCACCAGTCACTGATCTGCCTCTTGCACTGACTCGCCTTCCACTGACGCGCCGCCATCACGACTGGTGGCGGCGCGGGGCGCGGTCACGTGATGCCCACCAAGCCCGCCCCCCGCTAGACTCGTCCTGAACGCGGCGGGGGCCGCGCCACATAACTGCGTCCCGGCACCAGCGGCCGAGCGGCGCCGCACAGGATGGTCTCGATGTCTCTTACGCGCCGAACACGTTTCTCTGCTGCTGTCATGTCCGCTGGCATCGCCAGCCTGGTGGCGGCCGCCCTCATCGCCCCGGCCGCCTCGGCGTCCGACGACACCACGTTCCCGTCCGTCCCGCGCCGGCCGTCAGTGGCCACCGCGCCCACGGACCAGTTCATCGTGAAGTTCAAGGACCCTGCCCGGTCCGGCTCCGCGCTCCGCGCGCAGTCTTTCAGCCGCGCCGCCGGCAAGCTCGGCGCAACCGCCAAGGACGTCCGCGGCACCGCCGGGGGAGCACGCGTGGTGCGCACCAGCAAGGAACTGGGCGACGGCGACGCCGAGAAGCTGCTTGCCTCGCTGCGCGCCGATCCCGCGGTGGCATACGCCGAGCCGGACGTGAAGCTGCACGCGCTGGCTTCCAACCCTAACGATCCAGCCTTCGTTGACCAGTGGAACCTCTCCCAGAACACCGGCGGCATCAGGGTCACCGGGGCATGGGATGTCACCCAAGGCGCGGGCCAGGTGGTGGCCGTCCTCGACACCGGCATCACCAGCCATACTGACCTGGACGCGAACGTCCTGCCGGGCTACGACATGATCAGCAGCCCCGAGGACGCCCGCGACGGCGACGCCAGGGATGCGGACGCCACTGACATGGGTGACTGGTCGGACAACGGCCAGTGCAGCGAGGGCTCGGCGGAAATGGCTTCCTCGTGGCACGGCACGCACGTGGCCGGGATCATCGCGGCGGTAACCGGAAATGCGGCCGGCATCGCCGGCGTCGCCCCCCAGGCGAAGATCCTTCCGCTGCGCGTCCTCGGCCCCTGTGGCGGGCAGGTCTCGGACATCGCCGATGCGATCCTCTGGGCGTCCGGAGCCCCCGTCACTGACGCGCCGGCCAACCTGCATCCGGCGCGCGTGATCAACCTGAGCCTTGGCGGCACGGAAGCGTGCCCGCAGACGTTCCAGGACGCCATCGACATTGCCACCGCCAGGGGAGCGGTGGTGGTCGCGGCGGCAGGTAACGAAATGGCGGAGGCCTCCACTTCCACCCCCGCCAACTGCCGGAACGTCATCAGCGTTGCCGCCAGCGGACACGGCGGCGGATTGGCGCCCTATTCCAACTTCGGTGCCGGGGTGGACATCACCGCCCCCGGCGGCGACATGACTCCCGCCTCCGCCGAGGATCCCGACAGTGGTGTCCCCAACGGGGTCCTCTCCACCGGGAACGACGGCGACAAGCAGGCAGAAGCGCTGCCCGGTACCAACTACTACTGGGTTGAAGGCACCTCCTTCGCGGCACCGCACGTTGCCGGCGTGGCCGCGCTGCTCCTGGCGCAGATGGGCCCGACGGCGACACCGGCCGCCGTCGAAGCCCGCCTGAAGGCCACCGCCAGACCCATCACCGGAGGCTGCCCGCAGGGATGCGGCGCCGGGCTGGTGGACGCCGCCGCCGCAGTGCTGCCGGACCGCGTCCGCATCACCCTGCTCGTGGCAACCGGCGACATGAACGGTGACCGGAAGGCCGACGCGGTGGCCAGGGACAGCAGCGGCACGCTGTGGCTGTACCCGGGCAACGGCCGGAGCGGCTGGCTGCCCCGTGTCCGCATGGGCGGCGGCTGGAACGTGATGACGGCCCTGACGGGAGCAGGCGACATGAACAGCGACGGCAAGGCGGATGTGCTGGCCAGGGATACCGCCGGAACGCTGTGGCTGTACCCGGGGAACGGGCGCGGCGGCTGGCTGACCCGCGTCCGCATGGGCGGTGGCTGGAACGTGATGACCGCCGTCGTCGGATCCGGCGACATGAACAGTGACCGGAAGGCCGACCTGCTGGCGCGGGACAGCAGCGGAACCCTGTGGCTGTACCCGGGGAACGGGCGCGGCGGCTGGCTGACCCGCGTCCGGGTGGGCGGCGGCTGGAACGTGATGACCGCCGTCGTTGGGCCAGGCGACATGAGCGGCGACGGGAAGTCAGACCTGGTGGCCCGTGACAGCAGCGGAAACCTGTGGCTGTACCGGGGCAACGGCCGCAGCGGCTGGCTCCCGCGGATCCAGATGGGCGCGGGCTGGAGCACCATGTCCGCCCTGGCCGGACGCGGCGACTTCAGCGGCGACGGCAGGAACGACCTCCTCGCCATCGACGCCGACGGGGTCCTCTGGCTGTACGGCGCAGACGCCTCCGGTGGCCGCATCCGGATGGGCGGCGGCTGGGGCTAAGCCCTTCGCCGCACGGGGCCGCGCGGTCAGCCGGTAACCGGGTATTCCGGGCCCGGAAAAACAGGTAGTGGTTACGCTGGGGCCGCGAGGTTAAACCTGCCTAGGTTTGCACTGTAAGACCGGGCCCTTGTCGTGGGCCCGGACCAGAGCAGGAGGCAGTGATGACAACCCAAAGCCAGGTGCGCATAAGCAAGGCCCGGCATCGCAAAGAGACACCGGCAGGCCCATCGTTCCTGTGGGTGGGAGTGGGCGGCGTTGCTGTTGTGGCGGTTGTACTGATGTTGCTGTTCGTCCGCTAGGCGCAGCCGGCCGCCAGCCTGCCACGCAAAGCAGGTCCTTGCGGCACCAGTCGACCTTACGGTGCCTTGTCATTCCTGAACGGCAGCCGACCGCTGCCGTTCAGGAACATTGCGGTCACGGCGAGAGTGCTAGTCACGGGACCAGCCTTCACAGGCTCCGCACAGCACCGGGACAGAAGGGCCAAAGCCCCGGTGGACAGGATTAGGGGAAAGCTCCGGGAAACCGTCGGAGCGGAACCTCGAGGAGCCACCATGCACACGGAGACCAGCCACAACCCCGTCCCTCACACCGGTGGTCCGCAGGGGACTGCAACCGTACCCTCCGTCCCTCCGGCCGCTTCGGCCTTTGGCCCTGTGCCCCCGGTCCCGACAGCCCGTTTGCGTGACAGGCGCCGGGTTGGCCCGGCGGTCTTCGTCACCTGCCTGGTGGCGGCGGGTCTCCTGGGCGGCGGGGTGGCTTCAGGTGTTTCCGCACTGTGGCCCGATGCGCCGGCACGGGCAGCCACCGCGGTGCAGGGGGCGATCAGCCCGGTCATTGTCAACAATACGGAGAGCGTCAACGCCGTCACGTCCGCCGCGCAGAAGGCCTCTCCCAGCGTGGTGACCATCAGCGTCAGCTCCGGCAGTTCAGGGGGTACCGGATCGGGCATCATCCTGGACACCGACGGCCACATCCTGACCAACACGCATGTGGTGACCCTAGACGGGGCGGCAGCGGATGCCGCCGTCGAGGTGCGCACCAGCGACGGTCAGGTCTACAAAGCGACCATCGTGGGCACGGACCCGCTCTCCGACCTGGCCGTCATCAAGATCGATGCCCAGGGGCTGACCCCGGCAACCCTCGGTGACTCTTCTGCCGTTAATGTGGGCGACACCGCCATCGCCATCGGTGCACCCCTGGGACTCAGCGGCACCGTCACGGACGGCATCGTCTCCGCCGTGAACCGCACCATCGAGACCGAGTCCTCAGCCACCTCCGACGGGTCCTCGTCCCAGGACGGAAGCTCGTCGCAGAACCAGTTCGGTTCCCAGTCCGGCATCTCCGCAGCAGCGCAGGATTCCATCAGCATCAACGTCATCCAGACAGACGCGGCCATCAACCCCGGCAACTCCGGCGGCGCCCTCGTGAACGCGCAGGGCGAGATCATCGGCGTCAACGTGGCCATCGCGTCGGCGGGATCGTCGTCGTCCTCGTCGAGCTCGAGCGGCAACATCGGCGTCGGCTTCTCCATTCCGATCAACCAGGCGAAGCGGGTGGCGGAGGAAATCAACGCCACGGGTAAGGCGACCCATGGCCAGCTGGGACTGTCCGTTCAGGACAAAACGTCGGGGTCGTCGTCGGACTTCACTGCAGGGGCGGAGGTGGCCTCCGTGACCTCCGGGTCCGCGGCGGAGAAAGCCGGGCTGCGGGCTGGCGACGTGGTGACCGGTCTGGCCGGCCGGACCGTGACTGACGCTTCCGAGCTGACGGCCGCCGCGCGCGAGCAGGCCGCCGGGTCCACGGTGAAGATCACTTTCCAGCGCGACGGACAGGAGCAGACCGCGGACATCACACTGGATGCGGCCTCCTAGCACTTCTTCCAAGGAACTCCATCTTTCTTCCAAGGACCGTGGCAAAGACTTGAACCGGCCGGCAGCGGACAGAGCCGCCTAGCTGTCCGCTGTTGGCCGCCAAATGGACCTCGGAGTCGTCTAGGATTCGTGTATGCGCCGGATTGTTGTGAACAACATCGTCTCCCTGGACGGTTTCTACGCTGACGAAAGCGGGAACCCGACGGTGCTGAACATGGACGAGACTTTCGACGCCTACAACCTTGAACGGCTGCGGCGGGCAGGAACCGTACTACTGGGCCGGACATCCTTTGAAGGATTCGGTGCCTATTGGCCATCCATCGCTGACGCTGACGAGGACCCCAACAACCGCGCGTTGAGTCCGGACAACCGGGAAATCAGCCGCCTCTACAATCGCGTCGCCAAAGTGGTGGTGTCAGACTCCCTGAATGTCCCGGCGGACCACCCGTGGGCGAGCACCACCACCGTCATCCGGCGGGATGAGGTGGGCAAGTGGCTGGAACAGGAAAAGGTTAACGGGACCGGAGACATCCTGATCTTCGCCAGCCGCGTTATGTGGAACGGCCTGCTGGCCCAGGGGCTGATCGACGAACTGCATCTGACTGTTAGTCCGGACGCCCTGACCGCAGGCCTGCCCCTGTTCCTCCAGCCCGCCCACCTTTCCCTGTTGGAGGTTCGGGCGTTCCCGGGATCCGGCAACGCCCTGTTGCGGTACCGCCCGGCGTCGGCCTAAAGCCAGCCGCCGTCGTCGGACTTAGCCGTCTTCGCTGCCCTCGGAAGCGGCCCCGAACCATCTCTCCAGCTGGGGGAGCAGCTCGTCCTGGTCTTCGCCGATCCAGGCGACGTGGCCGTCCGGCCGGAGCAGGACCGCGGGCGCGTCCAGTTCCGCGCTGGTGTCCGCGACGTGGCTGACCCGGTCCGTCCAGCCCGTCACGCAGAGCCTGCCGGTCTGGTCGAGCAGGAGCCCGCGGCCTTCGCGGGTGAGCTCGTAGAGACGGCCCCGCGAGAGGGGGATGTCACGCAGCCGTCTGCCGAGCAGCCCGGGTCCTTCGCCGAAGTCATACCGGACCCCGATCGAGGCGATCCTTTCGGCCAGGAACCGGCTGACGTCGTCGAACTCCATCAGCTCGGCCAGCAGGCGGCGCACGGCCTGGGGGCCGGGCTCGGGGGAGATCAGTTCGCTCTGCGCGCGGGTGATGGTGAGTACGCCTTCCGCGACCGGGCGGCGCTCAGCGAAGTAGGTGTCCAGCAGCCCTGGCGGCGCCCAGCCGTTGATTTCGGCGGCGAGCTTCCAGCCGAGGTTGAACGAGTCCTGGATGCCGAGGTTCAGGCCCTGCCCTCCCAGCGGCGGGTGGACGTGCGCCGCGTCTCCGGCGAGGAACACCCTGCCGGCGCGGTACTGCTCGGCCAGCCGGGTGGCGTCGCTGAAACGCGTTATCCAGCGCGGTGAATGGACGCCGAAGTCGGTGCCGGCATGGGCCCGCAGCTGGGTCTTTAGCTCCTCCAGCGTGGGCGGCACCGAGCGGTCCTCGGCCACCGTGGCCGCCGGCACCACAGCGCGGAACAGCCCGTTCCCGGCCGGGCCGACGCCGAACCCCCGGTGCGTCTTGCGGACCTCGTCCACAATCTTGGCTAGTTCGTCCGGCGGGGTGGTCACCTCCATCTCGCTGTGGATCCATTCATTCGTGGCGGGGTCGCCGGGGAAGCCGATGCCGAGCTGCCTGCGCACCAGGCTGCGTCCGCCGTCGCAGCCGACCAGCCAGCGCGAGCGCTCTTGTGTGCCGTCAGCAAGCGCGAGGGTGACACCGTCGTGGTCCTGCTCGAAGCCCGTCACCTCGCAGCCGCGCCGGACCTGTGCACCGAGTTCGACGGCGCGCTCCGCCAGCAGGCGGTCGGTGACCGGCTGCTGGATGCCGAGGATGTAGGCGTGTGCGGTGTCCAGGTCCGCCGGCAGGGGTTTGTCGATCCCGGCGAAGCGGCCGACCCCCGGGTACTGCTGCCCGTGTGCGAGGAACCGGTCCAGCAGGCCGCGCTGGTCCATGATCTCGATGCTGCGCGGGTGCAGGCCCAGTGAGCGGACCGCCTTGGTCGGCTCCGCGTCCTTTTCCAGCACGAGCACGTCCACGCCGTGCAGTCGCAACTCGCTGGCCAGCATCATCCCCGTCGGCCCGCCACCGCTAATGATCACGTCAAACATGTGAAACCCCAATCCAATAAGTAGGCGCGGCCAACCATTCTGGCCGAGGGTAGGGGCCTTGCGGCAAGCCCCCGGGTGCGCTATATCCTGAAAGTGGCAAGGAGCCTGGTTCTCCTTGCCTTTCTCATGTGCGGTCCCGCCGTTGGGCGTCTTTCAGCGAGGCGTTCATATTGACTTTCGATAGAAATAATCAGAGCATAGCGCTATGTCTATCGCTAGTCGATTGGTCCTCCCGCTTAGGGTCCTGCTGGTAATGGTGTTCCTCGGGCTGCTGGTGGCCCAGGTTATGTCGTTCCCCGGCCAGTTTCTTTCCACAGCCGACGAGGGCTCCGGGGCGGATCCCTGGCGCTGGCCGATGCTGCTGTTCTGGGAACTGGAAGCCGTCTGCCTGCAGGTTGTGATCGTGTGCATCTGGCGGCTGCTGACCCTGGTCCAGCGTGACCGGATCTTCACGGCGGCGTCGCTGCGGTGGGTGGACGTGATCATGTGGGCGTTCGTCGCGGCGTGGCTGGTGCTGGCGGCCATGGCCGGTTCCCTCGTCGCGTACATCTATTTCACCCCCGAGCTGCGCGACCCCGGGCTGCCAATGGTGTTGATTGGCGTCACGCTGATCGGTGCTGTGCTGGTCCTGCTGATCGTGGTGATGCGGGACCTGCTGCGGCAGGCGACGTCCTTGCGGACCGACATGGAAGGGGTGATCTGATGGCCATTGTGGTGCGCATCGACGTCGAACTGGCCAAGCGCAAGATGAGCGTGGGCGAGTTCGCCGAGCGGGTGGGGATCACCCCGGCCAACGTGGCGGTGCTGAAGAACGGCCGGGCCAAGGCGGTCCGCTTCAGCACGCTGGACGCGATGTGCCGGGTCCTGGGCTGCCAGGCGGGCGACCTGCTCGAGTGGGTCGATGACGATGCTGCCGGCGACGATGCTGCCGGTGACTTGAGGGACTAGGCCGCGCGGGGCACCCTGTCCGGGTGCACCATGTCGCCGAAGCCGTGGACCATCCACCGGCCGTGGTCGGGCCGCCACACAAGCGTGATCAGCAGCGGATCGTCCAAAATTGTGGCCGGTGTGATGAACGTATTTTCCTTGGCCTCCCGGATGACTCGCATGTAGCAGACCTCGAGGTCCCCGTGGGCGTAGACGGCTTCCTGGAGCATGCCGGGGTCCTCGATGGAGTCCAGCAGGGCTGCCGCGATTTCGAAGGCTCCCCACAACGGACGGGACTCCGGGGTGACGATCAGGTGCAGGTCGTCCAGGTTCCTTGCCCTGTCATGGAGCGCCCTGAAGAACCAATACCCGATCCGGCGCGGATCATCGGCGATCTCCTGCGACTCCTCCGCATAAAGGTCAAAGTCCTCCGTCATGGCACAAAGGTACTCGTGGACGGGGGCGCTGACGAGACCTCGCCGGGGGCGAAATTATGGCCGTAACCGGGACGGCTGAATCGTTTCCGCTAGGCTGGCGTCATGACGTTGGGGGACGCGGCAGAGCCGCTTGTGCACATTCAAAACTTCCGCATGGATTTCGGGGAGACGACGGTGGTCAAAGACCTGTCCTTCGATGTCCGGGCCGGTGAAACCTTCGGGTTCCTGGGCAGCAACGGGTCCGGGAAGACCACCACGCTGCGGGCGCTGCTGGGCATCTACCAGCCCACCGCCGGCACCCTGCACATCGGCGGGAAGGTCTTCGAGCCCCGGGACGGGGCGCGGCTGGGGTACCTGCCCGAGGAGCGGGGCCTGTACAAGAAGGAAGCCGTCCTGGACGTGATGGTCTACTTCGGCAGGCTCAAAGGCCTGAGCAAACACGGAGCCCGCGCCTGGTCCCAGACCTACCTGGAGCGCGTCGGCCTCGCGGACAAGGCCGCCGTCCGCCTGGACAAGCTCTCCGGCGGCCAGCAGCAGAAGGTCCAGCTCGGCGTCACCATCATGAACGACCCCGACCTGCTCATCCTCGACGAGCCCACGAAAGGCTTCGACCCGGTCAACCGGCGGCTGCTGATGGACATCATCGAGGAGCAGAAGCTCGCCGGCGCCACGGTCATCATGGTCACCCACCAGATGGAGGAAGTGGAACGGCTCTGCGACCGGGTGATCCTCCTCAAGGACGGCACGGCCCGGGCATACGGGACCGTCGCCGAAGTCCAGGACCAGTTCGGCGGCACCGTGTACCGGCTGGGCTACGAGGGCATCCTGCCCGCCTCGGACCTTTACGACGTGGTGCGCGACGGCGACGGGCACGCGGAGCTGGCCCCCGCCGTCGGGGCCGATGAAACGGCCGTCCTGCGGGAACTGATCGGCGCCGGCGTCGCGGTGCGCAGCTTCGCCACGGCACGGGCGTCGCTGGAGGAGATCTTCATCCAGGTGTACGGGGAACAGCACGAAATGGCGGAGGTCTAGGACCATGGCACGCACAGCATTCAAACAGCACAACCTGGGCACCGTCGTCGGGTTCGAATTCATGCGGACCATCAAGAAGCGCGGGTTCGTGATCGCCACCCTGGCCATACCGGTGGTCTTCGCAATCATCTTCGCCCTCGTTTACGCCAGCAACTCCAGCACCGAGGCGAACGCCGACGCGCAGAAGAACTCGGCGCTCACCTTCACCTACACCGACGCCTCCGGCCTCATCCCCGCACAGCTGGCCCAGGCCGCCGGCGGGAGCCTGACAACCAACCCCGGCGCCGCCCTCGAGTCGGTGAAGAACGGCGGCAGCGAGGCCTACTTCGCCTACCCGGCAAACCCCGGCACCGAGCCGGTCAAGGTCTATGGCGCGGACAAGGGCATGTTTGAGAACGGCAAGTACGAGGCCGTGGCCAAACACCTGCTGGTCACCGCTGCCCAGTCCCGGGTCAATGCACCGGAAGTCACCGCCGCCCTGAGCGGGGGAGTGAAGTTCGACGCCGAAACGTACCGGGACGGCCGGGTCTCCGGAGGCATCGGCTCAGTGATTCCGCCGCTGGTGTTCCTCGTCATTTTCTACGTCAGCATGATTCTGCTGTCCAACCAGATGCTCAACAGCACGCTGGAGGAGAAGGAAAACCGGGTCACGGAGATGATCCTGACCACGCTGAACCCCACCACCCTGGTGACCGGCAAGATCATCTCCCTGTTCGCCGTCGGGCTCCTCCAGATAACGGTGTTCCTCGCCCCGATTGCCGCCGCATACTTGCTCTTCCGCGACTCGGTGGCGCTGCCCGATCTCGACCTGTCCTCCCTGGTGTTCGAGCCCGTGCCGATGATCACCGGGGCGCTGCTGCTGCTGGGCGGCTTCACCCTGTTCACCGGCGTGCTCGTGGCTATCGGCGCGATCATGCCCACGGCCAAGGAAGCCGGCACCATCTTCGGCCCGCTGATGGCCCTGATCTTCGTGCCCTTCTACGCCGTCAGCCTCATCATCAGCGACCCCGAGGCCCTGATCGTGCAGGTCTTCACCTACTTCCCGCTCACCGCCCCCGTCACCGCGCTGCTCCGCAACGGCTTCGGAACCCTGGGTGCCGTCGAAGCAGCCATCGTGATCGCCGAGGTGTTCATCGTGGGGATCCTCATCCTGCGCATGGCTGTGCACCTGTTCCGCTACGGCTCCATCGAGTATGGCCGCAAGCTTTCCATCGGCGGGACGTTCCGCCGGAAGGAACTGACGGCCAAGTAGCTGACACACCTGCCGCCCGGTGCGAGAATGCCGCATGCGCATCTTCTTGGAGACCGAGCGGCTGGTGCTGCGGCAGTTCACTACCGACGACGCAGACCTGCTCCTGGAGCTCGACGGCGATCCGCGCGTGATGCGGTACATCACGGGCGGCGCCCCCACACCCCGGGAAGAGATTGAAGGCGACTACCTTCCGGCGTTCCTGGGCTACTACAAGCGATTTCCTGGCTACGGCTTCTGGGCCGCGGAGGAGAAATCGACGGGAGAGTTCCTCGGCTGGTTCCACTACCGGCCCGCCCCCGGCGATCCGCCCGACCAGCCGGAACTGGGCTACCGGCTGCGCTGCGAGGCATGGGGCAAGGGATACGCCACCGAGGGCTCCTGTGCGCTGATCGCCAAGGGGTTTGCGGAGTTCGGCGTGCAGCGTGTTGTTGCCCAGACCATGGCGGTGAACGCCGCCTCGCGGAGGGTGATGGAGAAATCCGGGATGCGCTTTGTCCGTTCCTTCGTAGCTGACTGGCCCGTATCCATCCCGGGCGATGAACACGGGGACGTCGAGTACGCGATCACCCGGAGTGAGTGGGTCGCAGCACAGCCGTGATACCTGACTGGCGTCATCTGCAAACCCATTCGCGACATCATCAGGAATGACCCGTTGAATGCGTATAGGTTGATCTGAAAGCCGCCTACTCGCCGTCGCGATGGTGGTTCCGCGTTGACCTTGGGGGAGTGGATGGATCATCGTGTTGTCAGGGTCGGGGTTGTTGACGATCACGAAGCTGTCCGCATTGGCTTCGCCGCTGCAGCGTCGGTGGAGGCCAAAACGGCGGAGGTCCCGGTTGTTGCGGTGAGGCTCGCGGACACAGTTGGCTCGCTGTTGGCTGGCTCCGACGGGATGTTCGATGTGGTGGCTCTGGACATGTCCCTGGCCGACGGATCCCGTCCAGGGGATAATGTGCGCAGGATTGTGCAGGCCGGGTACCCAGTTTTGGTCTTCAGTGTCGGTGACCGGCCGGACGCTCTTAGGGAGGCACTCGCGGCCGGTGCCTCCGGCGTATCAAGGAAGTCCGATGACATCCGTGACACGCTGAACCTCGTGCGCCAAGTGGCGGACGGGGCGACCATCGACAACCAGGACCTGGCGGCAGCCATCGACGGAGATGCCGAATTTGTGGTGGCGTTGAGCGACAGGGAACGCGAGACCTTGGGGCTGTACGCCGCTGGATTCACGCGGACGCAGATCGCGTCAAGAATGAACGTCTCTTCCAATACGGTAGGAACAAATATCAAGCGAATCCGCGAGAAATACGCCGCTGCCGACAGGCCTGCCGCCACCAAGCTGGAGCTCTACCACCGGGCTGTGGAGGACGGCGTCGTTCCCTCCGAGCGGTTGTGAGCAAGGCAGGGCCCATTTCCCGGGCCAGCATCGATTTCGTCCTTGGCCGCTCCATCAGCATCTTCGCGCTCGTGCTCTACTGCCTGTCCCTGCCCGCTGTCTTGGCCCAAATACCGTTGCACAACCTGTGGTGGGATCTGGTCTTCATGGCGGGAATCCCGGCCGCAATACTGTGGACCATGCTCGTTCGGAAATCGCTCGTGTGGCTTCGGATCGCTGCCGGCGTCGCCGCTACTCTGATGATCTCAAGCTATCTCTTGTTGTTCATGGGGCTTCTAGGCGACGGCAGCCAAAGTGCGTCAAGGCCCTGGTCATGGGGTGTAGCCGGTGTTGGCATCGCCCTGGCCGCCATTGCTTCCAGCGTTGGGGCGGCAGCAGTGTATGGAACCGGGTTTTGCGTGCTGATTGTGTTGGTGCCGCTGGCGGCGGCTGGTAACACTCAGGTGGGGACCGGCGCCGTTCAGGACGCGCTCCTGACCGCTGCTTTGGCGGTAGTGATAATCGCGCCGATCACGGCGCTGCGCCGAGCAGCTTCAGCTTCAGACCGGGCATCGATTGCGGCCGTTTCCAGCTTCGCTGCCGCTGCCCGCGCAGAGGCCATCCGAGTTGAAAGATCCAGGCTGGACGCGCTGACCCACGATACGGTGATGGCAACCCTCATCGTGGCGGGGCAGGCCCGTTCTCCCGAAGTGGTGGACGCCGCGCAGAAAGCCGCAGTGGACGCCCTTTCCAACCTCGCAACCCTGGCCGGGGAACCGAACGTGGACAGTGCAGTCGTCGGTGAGGACGAACTCGTAAGCCGGCTCCGCGCAGCCACAGCCCGGTACGGACCCAGCATCAGCTCTCATCCAAGTCTTGCGGAACCGGAAACCCAGTGGGCCATTCCGCTGGGCGCGGCCCGTGCACTCATCCAGGCAGCCACCGAAGCCGTAAGAAACAGCTTCCTCCACGCGCCGGCTGCGCCGGCACAACTGACCATCGCATGCCGGCCGGGATCGGCTGCCGCGGGGCCGGAAGTGGCTATTGATATCACCGACCGTGGACCAGGATTCGACACTGGCGCGCTCCCACAGGAGCGGCTGGGCGTCCGGGTGTCCATCATCCAAAGGATGCGCGAGGCAGGCGGCGAAGCCCGGATCACGTCGAGCCCGGCCGGCGGTACCCATGTCCGCCTCACGTGGAGGATGCCCGCGGACCATGGATAACGCCATTACACGGCCGCTCATTCTGGCCCTCGGCCTGCCCTTCCCGGCAGCCCACATCCTGCTCGGCCTGGCCAACCTCGGCACGGTGACGTCCATGTGGAATGCACTGGCCGCCATGGCAATCTGCCTCGGGCTAATGGCCATCGTTACGTGGCCAGGCAAGGGCAGGACCCTGCCACGGCTTCATGCGGGGGTGGCCGTTTTCGGCGTTGTTCTGATGGACCTGCTGGTGATGACCGCGCTCCCGTCAGATGTTCATCCCGGTTACGCTGCATGGCACTGCGGAGCCATCGAGATGCTGATGGTGACCGTCGCCATGAGGAACAGGGTGGCCCTGGCCTGGCTGGGCATCAGCTTGTTCGCCATTTTGGACTTCAGTGGCTCGATGCTTCACCGGCGGAGCGTTGTGGACGGGCTCGCCTTGGTGGTCACCCCGCTGATGTGGATCGGCATTGCAACCGCGGTGAGCAAGGTACTGCGTCGCTGCGTTGACCAGGCCCGGACATACACCAGTCAGGAGACTGAGGCGGCCGTCCGCTTGGCCCGGGAAGAAGCGCGGCGGCTGGCGCAAACCCACTGGACCCGTGAGCTTGACCGTCTGGCCCGTCCCTCACTGGAACTCATCGCAAGTGGTTCGCTGTCGGAGCAGGATCGCCAGGACTGTGCCCTTTTGGAAGCCCAGCTCCGCGACCAGATCAGGGGCCGCGCCCTGGCAACACCGGAAGTGCTTCGAGCTGCCCGGGATGCACGGGCGCGTGGGGTCAAGGTCGACATACTGGACGACCGGGAGACGGAACTTTCAGCCGCTGTGCTGAGTGAAGCATCTGCGCTGCTGAGCACCTCGCTGGAGAATGCTGACGGGGGATTCGTAAGGGGACGGGCACTCCCTTCCGGGTCGGAGACGGCGGTGACGATCCTCGCCTACGATGAGCTGGCGGATCAGGATGAGGTCTACGTGGAGATCAGGGAGCGGTAACCATCTTGTGGAGCCCGCCGTCACCAGTTCTGGTGACAATTCCTCGAATACGGCGTCTCAGCGGAGCAGCGCCGCCCTGAATATCGATAGCGTTTGGGCAGGGCCTGCTGCGACGGCTATTTGGGGGATCGTCGCAGCAGCCCTGAACAGGAGGGGCCACCTCCTAGGTGAAGATGTCCGCCACGTACCTGCCGTGCGTGCGCTCCACCTCGTCCATCCAGGCATCGGCATCCGCTTCGGAAGCGCCGGTGGCCTCCTGGTAGATGCGCTCGCAGGTCTCGCGGACTTCCGGAGCCATGTTCTTCCCGTCGCCGCAGACGAATACCGTGGCCCCTTGCTGCACCAGTTCCTTGACGTCCGCCCGGTCAGCCCAGAGCCGGTGCTGCACGTACTTCTGGCCGTCGGTCGGCGCCTTGGAGAAGACCGGCCGCAGGTCCAGGTTGGCCTGCTCGGCCCAGGACTCCAGTTCCGCCTGGTAGAGGAAATCGGTGTCAGGCGCCCGGCACCCGAAGAACAGCAGGGACTTCGCCGGCTTGATGTCTTCGGCCTGGGCCCGCAGCGCCCGGTCCTGCACAAAGCCGCGGAACGGGGCGAGCCCGGTCCCGGCGCACACCATGATGACCGGCAACGCCAGGGACTCCGGCGGATGGAAGGCCGCGTTCGACGGCCGGACCGTCACCGCCACCCGTGACCCCGGCCGCGCCTGGGCCAGGTACGTGGAAGCGGCCCCCTCGAAGATGCCGCGTCCGGACCATGCCGGGGCCTGGATGACGGCGAAGGTCAGCGTCGCGTGGTCAGGGCTCCAGAGCGGCGACGACGAGATGGAGTACCGCCGCGGGGTCAGCTGGGTGAGCAGCTGCAGGAACGACGTGAACGGAAGCTGGCACGACGGGTACATCTCCAGCAGGTCCAGCAGTGAGACGCGCTTGTCCACGATCTCCGCCGCATGGCGCTCCCGGTCCTGCGCCAGGGCCCCAAGCTCCGCGCGCTGGGCCGGGTCCGCCGCCACCTCGGCCAGCTGCTCCAGCTGCGGCCGCGTGGCCGGAACCGCGAGTTCCAGGTAGCTGCTCAGGAGCTCGCCCACGGCCACGGGCGTGCCGGTGGGCAGGAACGTGTCCCCGTGCTCCATGGCCAGCACCACGTGGGAATCGTAGTCCAGGTTGAAGCGCGTCAGCGCCCGCTGCACCAGGTCGCTGGGGTTCAGCGGCAGCACGGCCAGGTAGTCGCCGGCCCGGTAGCTCATGCCCTCCGGCAGCGCGATCTCCACATGCCGTTTGGACCGTGCATCCGGCTTGGTCAGGTCCACCAGTTCCCGGTTGACGACGACGGTTCCAACGGCCAGGTCGTTTTGCCGCAGGAACGTGTCCCGGACGTTGCCCACGAACTGGACCGCCAGCTGCGGCTTGCCGGTGGGCGCGCTGGTCCGCTGGCCCAGGGCGGCGTCCACAGCCGGCCAGAATCCCGCGTACCACTCCTCGAAATCGCCGAAGAAATCACCGCGCGCGTTCGCCTCGCCGCGTTCGTAGATCCGCTCGGCGCCGGCCGCCTCGAGCCGGCCGTCGATGGCTTTGGGCACCTCCTGGTACGTCCGCGCCCAGTCCCGGTTGCCGTTGCCGAACACCGTGTACCGCACCCCGGCGAGGCTGCCCGGCTGCAGGCTTTCGGTCCAGGTCATGAACTTCTTTGCGTTGTCCGGCGGCATCCCCTCATAGGAGGAGGCGACGACGGCGACCAGCCCCACCGTCGGCAGCCCGCCGGCCGCCTCGTCCAGCGGGGCGATGGTGGGGCTGTAGCCCCGCCGCCCGGCGTCGTTCGCTATCCGCTGCGCAAAGTCCTGGGACGTGCCCGCGTTGGACCCGTACAGCACGCGCACCGGAACACCGTTGGCGGCGGCAACCGCCAGCGCTTCCGCCGTCCTTGGCTGGCTGCCGCTCTCCAGTCCTCCAGCTGCTTGTCCGACGGCGGCACTTGCCGCTGCCTCGATCCGGACGTTCCGCCGTCGGACGTGGATGAACAGCCCTTCCGGCTTCATGGTGAGGGTGTGCTTGATGTGCAGCTCATAGTTCGGATCAGCGGCGGTGATGTCGAAGCGCTGCAGGGCCTTGGCCAGGAACAGCTGGGCCTCCTGCAGGGCAAACCCGCGCCCGATGCACGAGCGCTGGCCGTTGCCGAACGGCTTCCACGCATTGGCCGGAATGGACTCGACCCGCTCGGGGGAGAACCGGTCCGGATTGAAGAGCTCGGCGTCCTCACCCCACGCAGTCTTGTCCCGGTGCAGCTGCGGGATCAGCACCATGAGGGTCTGGCCCTTGGGGATCTCGTACTGGCCGCCGATCACGGTGTCCTCGTAGGGCGCCACGTTGAACGCCGGGGCGGTCGGCCACAGCCGGAGCGTTTCCTTGAGGATCTGGTCCAGGTAGCCCAGCCTGGGCAGGTGCTCGAACCGGGCGGCTTCGCTGCCCAGCACCTCGTCCACCACCGCGCGGGCCTTTCTCAGCACCTCCGGATGCCGCAGCAGCTCGTACATCATGAAGGTGATCAGGCCGCTGGTGGTCTCGTGCCCGGCCACCAGGAAGGTGACCATCTGGTTGCGGACATTCTCCTCGGGCAGGCGCTCGCCGGTCACCGGGTCCGCCGCATTCAGCATGGTGTCCAGGATGTCCTCGCTGCCCGGCGGGTTCGGGTTGCGCCGCCGGTCGCTGATGAGCTGCTCGGCCACCTCGAGCATCAGCGCGTTGTCCTCCTCGAGCTGGTGCCGCTTACGGATCATGAGCTTGTTCTGCACCGGAAGCCGGGTGGACCTGTCCCGGGACTCACTCAGGGCACGGACCATGGCCCCGATGAAGGGATGCATCTCATCGCGGTAGAGGCTGTTGAAGCGGTAGCTGAACGAGCACAGGGCAATGGTGTCGAGGGTCAGCCGGGTGGCATTGTCCGCGACGTCGATCCGCGCCGTCGGGCCGAGCCGCTCCCACTTGAGCAGGAGCTGCTCCAGGATGTCGTCCATGCCGGAGAACATCTTGGTCAGGGCTTTCGGCCCGAAGGCGGGCATCAGGATGCGGTGCGCCTTTTGCCAGTTGGGTTCCTCGGTTTCGGCAGTGAACAGTCCGTCGCCGATGAAGTCGCGGACCTGGCGCAGGGAGATACCTAGCACCTTGCCGAAGCGGGTCTCGTCGCAAATCTCGTTGACTAGCTCCTGGGAGGACACGGCGATCATGCTGCGGTTGAAAACCTGGATGCGGACGATGGGGCCGTACTCCTCGGCGACTTCCATCAGGCCCATGACTCCCTGGCTGGCGTCGATATCTGGCAGGTTGCCTACCAAAGGCTTTGGCGGCGGCTGGGGGATGGGGGTGCGGTTGCTGCTGTTGCTTTGGGCGCTGTCGGTGGGGTTGCTGGGGTTGCCGGGCGCAGGCATGGTGCCCTCCTAGGCGGTCTGCATTGACACTTGTGCACTAGTTTTGTTGGTTCCTGTTGCCGGGAGGGGCGCCACGTCTTGCCACTGTTTTGACGGGCTGGCCGGGCGTCACGGGCCGGGCTGGACCTAGGATACTCCCGTTGGATGCCGGGGACTACGGGTATTTTCTTCCGCGGTTTGGGTGGGTTTTTCGCTCCGTAGACCTGCCCGGGCCGCGGCTACGCCCTGCTTAGACGTGAGACCGGCCCTGGCCCTCATGACCGGCCCGGGCCGCGGCCGCTCCTGCGGTTTGGGACCGGTTTTGGTCGCTGAGGACAGCCCGGATTCCTCAACGTCAGCTGAAGATTTGCGCAGTTCAGCAAAGGCCCGGTCAAGATCTTCTGAGCTTATCCACATATGCGGGCGAATCGGTTTCGCCCGCCTGCCCGCCATGCTCCCATGGTAGGAACGACCGCGATTCACTCGCACCTGGCGAACTTCATGGGGGAGATCTACTTGTCAAAGCACCTGGCACCTGCCGCTGACCGGCGCACGCCTCGCATCACGAAAACTCAGGACCTGCGTCATGCGGTTCCGGGCAGGCCTGTACTGAGTCGTGCCGTTAGGATCGGCGCGGGCGCGGCGTTCCTGGCGGTCTACGCTTTTGGATTCCAGGGCGCTGGCCCGGTGCTTTCATACGGTCTGTCGTCCGGGCAGGCGCCGGCCGACGTGCGCGGTGACGCCTCAGTCAACGTGCCCCTCGGATCGGCCACGCTTGCCTCGGCTGGGGTTGCTTCGGCCACTATTGCCTCGGTTGCGGAGGGCTCCGTTTCAGGTGCCTTCGTTTCATCCGCCGGTGCCGTCTCGGCCTCGGCGGACGCGTACGTTTCCTACAGCCGCACGGTGGTCTTCACCGCCGCAAAGCCGGTGAGCCAAAAACTCCATGCGGCTTCAAGCAAGGTGCGGCGTCCCGCGGCAGGAACCCTGATGGCACCGTTGGATGTCCTTACCCCCACCTCGCACTTTGGGCTGCGGACGAGTCCCATCACAGGCTCGGCCGATGAGTTTCACTGGGGCCAGGACTTCTCCGCCGCCTGCGGAACCCGCGTGTATGCAGCGGATTCCGGCGTGGTGCGGGCCGTGGGATGGCATCCGTGGGGTGGCGGCAACAGAGTGGAAATCGACCACGGCAACGGCCTGATCACCACCTACAACCACCTTGAGGGCATCGGTGTGAAGAAGGGCCAGTCGGTCCAGGTGGGGCAACTCATCGCGAAGGTCGGGACCACCGGGTCATCAACCGGATGCCACCTCCACTTCGAAACCATTCTGAACGGCAAACACACCGACCCCGACAACTGGGCTCTGCTGCGGCTGCGGCACTCGGGGCCCGTTGCCAACATCAAGATGACCGACTACCAGAAGGCCGGCCCGGCTATGGAGGCTGCCTCCTGGGCTGTTCCGGTGGAAGCCAGCGCCGCCCGCCATGCAGTGTCGCACGAAGGGCATGAGTCGCCCGCCGGTGTCGTTTCGGCGGCCAGGTCTTCCTCTGCTGCCGCCGCGTCTGCTTCAGCAGCGCAGCCGTCGTACTCGTGGGCCGCGCTTCCGGCGCAATGGGTGGCCTCGCCTAGGCCGGTAATGCCGGTGCCGGCACCGAAGGTGGCCGCGACTATGCCCAAGCCGGCAAAGCCGGCTCCGGCACCGAAGGTGGCCGCGCCGAAGCCCAAGCCCAAGCCGGCAAAGCCGGTTCCCGCACCGAGGGTCGTCGCGCCGAAGCCCAAGCCCGCCAAGCCGGTCCCGGCACCGGTTGTCGTGCCCAAGCCGGCAACGCCAGCTCCTGGGGTTACCCCGGCTCCGGCCCCGGTTGTAGTGCCGGCTCCTGTGGTTGAGCCGGCTCCGGTGGTTGTGCCCGACCCGGCAGCTCCGGCTGTTATGCCGGCTCCTGTGGTTGAGCCGGCTCCGGTGGTTGTGCCGGCTCCGGTTGATGCTCCTGCTCCTGTGGCGGCTCCGGCACCATAAACCAAAGCAGCTCCGAGCGGGTGGCAAGACGGCGCCAAGAAGTGACCTGTTGAAGCCGAGTTATCAGTGGGTCGGACACTTGGCGCCGGTCTTGCACCTGCGACAATGACCGCATGACCCACGAACAGCACCGCACCGCTTTCGAAGCCGCCTACCAAGCCGCCCAAAAAAGCCTCCGAGAAGGCGGCATCCCCATCGGAGCAGCGCTCGCCCGTGACGGCGTGGTCATCGCGAGCGGCCACAACGAACGCGTCCAGAACGGCGATCCGATCGCGCACGGCGAAATGTCAGCACTTCGCGCAGCCGGCCGGCAGGCGAGCTACCGGGACACAACGCTCTACACCACGCTCGCCCCGTGTGCCATGTGCACCGGAACCATTATTCAGTTCAAAATCCCCCGCGTGATCGTGGGTGAAGCCAGCACCTTCGACGGCGAATTCGACCTTCTGCGGTCACGTGGTGTTGAGGTGCTGGTCCTGGATGACCAGCGCTGCGTGGACATGATGCGCACCTTTCAGGACAACAACCCGGACCTGTGGGCAGAGGACATCGCCGAGTAGAACTAGACGACAGTGTGTAGGGGCCTGTGCCCTGCGCTCCTCACAGTTTCTAATTGTGGTTCGGCTTCTAGTAGTGGTTCGGCAGCGTGAGTATTTCGGCTCCGTCATTGGTGATGGCAATCGTGTGCTCGCTGTGAGCCGTCCGGCAGCCCGTCGCACTTCGCAGCGTCCACCCGTCGGCATCGGTGACGAGCTGGGCCGTGTCCGCCATGACCCACGGCTCCAGCGCGAGCAGAAGGCCCGGCCGCAGTTTGTACCCGCGGCCGGGCCGCCCAGTGTTTGGAACGTGCGGGTCCTGGTGCATGGTTGATCCGATGCCATGACCGCCGAACTCGGTGTTGATCGGATACCCCGCCGCGCTGAGGACCGAGCCGATGGCATAGGAGATGTCGCCGATGCGGGCCCCGGGGCCGGCCGCGGCTATCCCGGCACTCAGTGCGCGTTCGGTCGCGTCGATCATCGCGACGCTCTCCGCGGGCTTTGATTCGCCCACGATGAAGCTGATGGCGGCGTCTGCGGCGACTCCGTCCTTGGAGACGGCGAGGTCGAGCGTCAGCAGGTCGCCGTCAGCAAGCGTGTAGTCGCGTGGCAGCCCGTGGAGCACGGCGTCGTTGACGCCCGTGCAGATGTAGTGGCCAAACGGCCCGCGTCCGAAGGACGGCGCGTAGTCGACGTAGCAGGACTCCGCCCCGGCCTCGCGGATCATGTCCTGGGTCCAGCGGTCGATCTCTAGGAGGTTCGTGCCCACCGCGCTGCGGCTCTTCAGCGTGTGCAGAATGTCAGCGACCAAGGCGCCGGACTCTTTTGCTCGGGCCAGTTCGGCGGGGTTCAGGATCTCGATCATGCGGCGGCCCTTCTCGTCTACCAATAACTATACCGGCCATATTATCCCGGTATTAGTATTGGAGCCATGGTCAGGTTGCCGCTCACATCTGAAGAAGTCGAACGCGGACAGCGTCTCGGTGCCCTGCTGCGCCGCGCCAGGGGAGGGCGCTCGATGCTGGAGACCGCGCTCGATGCCCGTGTCTCACCGGAGACCCTCCGCAAGATCGAGTCCGGCAGGGTAGCAACCCCTGCCTTCCCGACGATCGCTGCGATCGCGGATGTCCTGGGCCTTTCACTCGACGCCGTGTGGGCCGCAATGAACCAGCCCGAACCCGGTGTTGAACCAGCGGGCTCCCGGCGCAGCGCCAGTGAGCGGTTGGCTTCGTAGACCGTAATCCGTGGCGTTTGCAGGTGCTTGCAAAAGCTCCCGGGCAGGAGGCTCTGTAGTCGCGGGCTGTTGTCCCTAACCCGCTCATGGCATGGGTGGTGACGGGGTGGATGGTTTTACCGGCGAAGTCGTGGCTTTCGGCGAAGGTGGTCATGATCATTGGGGCTCTGACGTTCCACGTCGAGGTTGGTGCGGCCCCCGTAGTAGTAGTTCTCGCCAGCACGGGAAAAGTAGGCCAGCAGAATGCGCGCGCCGTTTTGGTTGGGGCGGGTGCTTGGCAAAGGGGTGGCATCAGGTGAAGGCAATGTGTCTGTTCCTCCCGTTGCGCAGCTGGTTGTAGCTGCGGCCAGCAGCCCGGCCAGGCCGGCGGCCGCCCCGCGAAGGGCGAACCGCCGGCTGACGCCAGCCAGTTGGTTGGTCATAGGTGGTCCCGTGCTTAGTTGTACCGGCGGCCGCCGAGCCAGCTGACCATGGCGGGGTCGCGGTGGTCGAAGAAGAGGCTGGCGCCGGTGTCCAGTGCCGCGATTAGCGTCGTCTGCTCCTCCGTGAGGGTGAAGTCGAAGACGTCAAGGTTCTGGGCCATCCGTTCGGGCCGGACGGACTTGGGGATGACGACGACGTCCCGCTGGATGAGCCAGCGCAGCACTACCTGGGCGACGGACTTGCCGTGGGCCTCGGCGATGGCGCTGAGGACCGGATCGGTGAACAGGTTGTTCTTGCCTTCGGCGAAGGGCCCCCAGGACTCGATCTGGACGCCGCGTTCGCGCATCAGCTCCTGGTCGGCCGCTCGTTGGTGGAACGGGTGGGTCTCAATCTGGTTCACCGCCGGGACGATTTCGTTGTGATCGATGAGGTCCACCAGCCGGTCCGGGTGGAAGTTTGAGACACCGATGGCCCGAGCGAGGCCTTCCTTGTTCAGGTCCTGCATGGCGCGCCACTCGCTGTAGTAGTCCCCGAGCGGCTGGTGGATCAGGTACAGGTCGATGTAGTCAAGGCCAAGCCGTCTCAGGGAACTGTTGAAGGAGCGTTTGCTGTCGTCATGGACGCTGCCCGTGGGGGCGTGCTGGATCCAGAGTTTTGTGGTGACAAAGAGTTCCTCGCGGTTGATGCCGCTGGCTTTGATGGCCGCACCGACGGCGGCCTCGTTGCCGTAGGAAGCGGCCGTGTCCAGGTGCCGGTATCCGGCGGCAAGGGCCGCTTCGACGGCGGCCTGCGTCTCTTCGTCTGGGATTTGGAAGACACCAAATCCCAGGATCGGCATTTCGACGCCGTTGTTGAGCGCGACATTCTTCATGGGATTTCCTTAGCGTTGTTCGTAGGGCTCTTCAAGAAAACCAGCCCTTTCACGCGCGGGGGAGTGCCTGCTGTGCGGTGTACTGGCAGTTCCTGTTAGAACGACTTGCCCCGCCGTAGCGTAGAAGCCATGGACAAGAGCAAAGACGTCCGCGAGTTCCTCATGAGCCGGCGGTCGCGCATCACACCGGCCCAGGCGGGGCTGCCCGCCTACGGTGGAACCAGAAGGGTGGCTGGACTCAAACGCGAGGAAGTGGCCATGCTCACCGGCGTCAGCACTGAGTACTACGCCCGCCTCGAACGGGGAAACCTGCGAGGAGTGTCCGACTCCGTTCTTGACTCCCTCGCCCGCGCCCTGCAGCTTGACGAGGCAGAACGTGCCCACCTGTACGACCTGGCCAAAGCCGCCGCGCCCGCCCCGGCATCTGGTGTCCGCCGGGCACGGTCTGAAGTGCGCCCGAGCATCGAAAGGCTCCTAGCCGGGATGACCGGAACGCCCGCCTACATCCGCAACGCCCGCACAGACGTGGTGGCCGCCAACAACCTCTGCTTCGCCCTCTACACGGACATTCTCAGCCCAACCACTCTGCCGATGAACCTTGCCCGGTTCATGTTCCTGAACCCGCGTTCCCGGGACTTCTTCGTTGACTGGGAAACCCTCGCTGACGACTTCGCGGCGGCCATGCGGACCGAATCCGGCCGCAGCCCCCGGGATAGGGCACTAAACAGCCTCATCGGTGACCTCGCCGCAGGCAGCAACGAGTTCTCCACGCGGTGGGCACGGCACAACGTTCGTTTTCACCGCACAGCCCGCAAGACCATGCGTAATCCGCTCGTCGGCGACATTGAACTCACCGGCGACGCACTCGACCTACCCGGCGAGGGACTGACCCTGATCGCTTACACCGCCGAACCCGGCAGCCACGCCCAGGACCAGCTGGACTTTCTCGCCAGCTGGAGCGCCAGCAATACAAGCACGGTTGACCAAGCACCAGCCATCCCGCCGACGGCATGATTGTGCTTCTTACGCGCTGCGGCGCTGCTTCGGGGCCACTCCGCCCAGGCGCTGGGTCACCTGCCGGGCCGCTGCGGCGCAGGCTTCGCCGAGGCTTTGCAGGGTGTCGGGGGAGACCCGGAACTTCGGTGCGGGGATGAGGACGGAGGCCACGATGTCGCCGCGGTGGTCGTACACGGGGGCCGCGATCCCCACTTCCTCGATGGACGTCTCGCCATAGTTGATGGCCCAGCCGCGCGTGCTGACTTCCTCGAGCCGCCGCACGTACGCGTCAACGGACTGGTCGTCGAGGCCAGGGAGCGTAATGGTGCCGCCGCGGAGCAGGGTGCGGACGCGTTCGGGCTGTTCGGTGGCCAGGAAGATCTGGACGGAGGCGCTGAGCGCACTGTTGTAGCGGGCGCCGAGCGGGGCCGTGTGTTTGACCTGCTGCCGGCTGGCGATCTGTTCCACGCACATGGACTCGGTGCCGTTCCACACCATGAGCGCACTGGTCTCGCCGGTGCGCTCGGTCAGTTCGCGCAGCACCGGATAGGCCACCCGGCGCTCCTCGAGCTCGGCCAGCAGAGGTCCGGCCACCGCGATGAGCCCCATGCCCAGCCGGAAGCGCCGGGTGTCCGGGTCCCGCTCCACCAGGTGTTCCTGCTCGAACGTGGCGAGGATCCGGGACACCGTGCTCTTGTGCAGGCCCACGCGGCTGGCGATCTCGGTGACGCCGAGCATGGGCTCGTCCGCGGTGAAGCTGCGCAGCACGGCGATGGCGTTGACGATCACCGAGGCGCCGCGGGCATCCCCGTTGCCTGCGTCTTTGCCTTCGGGGCCGCCGCTTGCGGGGGCGGGGTTCGCTGGTGTTGCCGGGGGAGTCATGGTGTTCACTATATTTCTTCGCTGTTGTGCTTCCGGCCCATTTGGCCGCGGAAGCGGGGGTGGGCATGCCCTCCCGGCCGCCCGCCGTCGTCGTACTTAACCCAAGGCTGCTAAAACTAAAGCCTTGCTGACAGCGGACGGCGGGGGAGGGCATGCCCCAGTTGCCCAGGTACTAGGCGCTGATGATGTTGTGCTCAGGGCCGAACGGGAACTTGGTGATGTTTTCGGCGCCGTCCTCGCCCACCACCAGGATGTCGTGCTCGCGGTAGCCGCCGGCGCCGGGCTGGCCGTCGAGGACCGTGATCATCGGTTCCATGGAGACCACCATGCCCGGCTCGAGCACGGTGTCGATGTCCTCGCGGAGCTCGAGTCCGGCCTCGCGGCCGTAGTAGTGGCTGAGGACGCCGAAGGAGTGGCCGTAGCCGAAGGTGCGGTTGGCGAGCAGGCCGTGGGACACGTAGATCTCGTTGAGCTCGGCGGCGATGTCCTTGCAGACGGCGCCGGGCTTGATGAGTTCCAGGCCGCGGCGGTGGACCTCGACGTTGATGTTCCACAGCTCGAGGGAACGGGCATCCGGTTCGCCGAAGAACAGCGTCCGTTCCACGGCGGTGTAGTAGCCGGAGGTCATGGGGAAGCAGTTCAGGCTCAGGATGTCGTGCTCCTGAATCTTCCGGGTGGTGGCCCAGTTGTGCGCGCCGTCGGTGTTGATGCCGGACTGGAACCAGACCCAGGTGTCGCGGATCTCCGAGTTGGGGAAGGTGCGGGCGATCTCGTGCACCATGGCCTCGGTCCCAATGAGGGCCACCTCGTACTCGGTGATGCCGGCGGTGATGGCGTTGCGGATGGCCTCGCCGCCCAGGTCGCCGATCCGGGCGCCGTGCTTAATGACCTCGATTTCCTCGGCGGACTTGATCATGCGCTGGCGCATCGCGGCCTGGGCCACGTCCACCAGGGTGGCCGAAGCGAAGGCGGCCTGGATCTTGTTCCGGTTGTCAAGCGGCAGGGAGTCGTCCTCGACGCCGAGCCGGCGGACACTGATGCCGCGGGTGCGCAGGATTTCCTGGATGGCGTGGATGTAGTTGTCCCGGCGCCAGTCCGTGTACACCAGGTTCTCGCCGTAGCTGCGGCGCCAGGGCATCCCGGCGTCGATATTTGCTGTGACGGTGACCGTGTCCTCCTTAGTGACCACCATGGCGTAGGAGCGGCCGAAGTAGGTGAACAGGAAGTCGGAGTAGTACTTGATCGAGTGGTAGCTGGTCAGGACGACGGCGTCCAGATCCTTCTCGGCCATGATGCTGCGCAGGCCCGCGAGGCGGCGCTCGAACTCTTCATTCGAGAAAGTCAGGGCGACCTTTTCGCCGTTGTTGAGGACCTTGAGGCGCTCGAGCTTGGCGACGTCGTTGACAGCGTTGCCGTGACGGGTGAGGTTCTCGGTGATGGTCATGCGGTTTTTCCTTTTCTTTCTTGGATGGGTGTTGTCAGTGCTGCTGCAGGGGCTTCTTGGAAGTCTCCGCGGCGAACAGCACTGCGATGAGGGAAACCAGGGAGGCGGCCACGAGGTACCAGCCGGGGGCCAGCTTGTTGTGCGTGAGGCCGATGAGGAGGGTGGCCATGAACGGGGCCGTGCCGCCGAACAGGGCGTTGGAGAGGTTGAAGCTGACGGCGAAGCCGGTGTACCGGGTCTTCGTGGGGAAGAGTTCGGCCAGGAAGCTGGGGAGTGTGCCGTCGTTGAGGGTGAGCATGCCGCCCAGGAGGATTTGGACCAGGACGATCACCAGGAAGTTGCCGGTGTCCAGGAGCATGAAGGCCGGTACGGTCAGCAGCATGAACAGCACGGAGGCGGTGATCAGCATCCGTTTGCGGCCGAACCTGTCCGAGGCGATGCCGGTGAGGAAGATGAAGCCGATGTAGCTGGCCAGCGCGATGGTGGTGGCCAGGAAGGATTCGCTGGCGCCGAAGCCCAGTTCCTCGGAGAGGTAGGTGGGCATGTAGCTGAGGATGACGTAGAAGCCCACGGCGTTCAGCAGCACCGCGCCGGTGGCGATGATGAGCTGCTTCCGGTTGTTCCGGAACATGTCCCTGGCGGGTTTTTTGGTCCCGTGGTCCTCTTGGGCGAGGGCGCGGAAGGCGGGGGTGTCCTCGAGCTTGGTCCGGATGTACCGGCCGATGAGGCCCATGGGCGCGGCGAGCAGGAACGGCAGGCGCCATCCCCAGTCGTGCAGCTGGGATTCGCTGAGGACTGACGTGAGCAGTGCGGCCAGCAGGCTTCCGAGGAGCAGGCCCGCCGCGGTGCTTGCGGGTACGACGGCGGCATAGAGTCCGCGGCGATGTGCCGGTGCGTACTCCACCAGGAAGGCGGAGGCGCCTGCGTACTCGCCCGAGGCGGAGAATCCCTGGACGACGCGGACCAGCAGGAGCAGGACCGGCGCGAGAAGGCCGATGGTGCCGTAGCCGGGGATCAGGGCGATGCAGAACGTGGCCACGGACATGATGACGATCGACAGCGACAGTGCTTTCCGCCGTCCGAGCCGGTCGCCGATGTGGCCCCAGAAGAAGCCGCCCAGGGGCCGGACGAAGAAGGAGACGGCGAAGACGCCGAAGGTTGCCAGGAGCGCTGTCTGGCGGTCTGCTTCGGGGAAGAAGACCGTGGAGATGATGCCGGCCAGGTAGCCGTAGACGGCGTAGTCGAACCACTCGACGAAGTTGCCGATGAAGCTCGCGGTGATGACCCGGCGTCGGGTGTCCTTGCTGACGTCGTCGCCGGTGTGGGGTGTGCTGCTGTTGGGCTGGCTGGTCAGCGGCTCTGCTGCTCCAGCCGGTTGGGTTATCGGGTGTTCCATGTGTCCACCAATAAACTTGGGGTTGCTTCTGTTGCAACGCTGTTGCACCAGAGTAGGCGTGACACAGCTCACCCGTCAATGGGTACTTTTACTGTCATCCGGGAGTCACCCCTTCGCGGCGTTGCTGAACGGCGATTCTTAGCTGGGAAATGAAGTTGCTTTCACCGCAACGAGGTTGTGACCATAGCCGCGATGGAGGCAGGCCGAGCTGGAACGCGTCCTCACTTCTCGTCGCGTTTTCCCTGACGCGTCCTCACCTTTGGTCGGGTTGCAGGCGCCACGAGCGCCTGGTATTGCTGGGGGTGGCCGGCTCGTCGCGTAGGGCTTATGCTCCGATACTCGAAGGCTGCGCCAGCTAGCGGTCGTCGTGGTTTTTGGCCCAGCGTCTTTTCAACGCTTTGCTGTTGTGCCGCGCCAGATCCAGAAACTCGGTCAGTGCGTCCGCTGGGCGCGGCAAACTGTTGGGTCCGGTGCTGTCCGCCGCAGAGCTCCGGTCATCCCTGACCCTGTTTGTTTACCGGATACGTTGATTCTCGACACGTCGTTGCCGCTGGCTGCGACGCAGTCCGTCAGAACCGCTGACTGCGTAACGGCTCTGATAGGGAACTGTGAACTCGTCGTTAGTCAGCGCCTGAGGTTAACGATTCCAAGGCCGTTGGCTTGACCGATTCATCGCTCTGCTCTTGACCAGCATGCGCGCACTAACGTCAAATAGCGAACTGGACGTCCTTCACAGGCACTGGCTGGAGTTACTTACCGCAGGTTGACGGGCCAGATGGCAACCGGGAATGTGGAGATTGCTTTCTTTTTCGGCCGATCCAGCGAGGATATCCTTCATTCTGTTGTGGCGGGCGTTGTGTTCATCGGTACCAGCCAGCCGACGGAGCGTTCAAAATTGGAAGCGAGTGTCCCCGTTCCCGGCCCAGTACTGCCTACGGTCGAGAGGTAGATAACACCGGCTTCGGCGCCTACCGTGTCGAGTCGTTCCCTGGCCCAGACCTTGGCGTCTTTCAGGCTCTTCATGGGAATGGTTTCCCTGGTTGTGTCGGAATCAGTGGGGTGGATATCCAGCTGATAGTCCCCTTCTTGAGGATGTCGGGGCAGGTGGAGGGGTTTGTTCTCGTCGCGCCTGCTGATTAGGACTTGCGCGGAGGCCTGAAGAATCGAAGGGTCCACGTGGTTACTGCCATGCGCGTATTTCTCCCTCCTCATTCGCGAGACTACGCTCTCCACGTTGTCCTCACCGCTGACCGCGCAGGCAGATCCGGCGACGTCAGCTTCTGAACCACCCAGACTTTTCAGATACAGCATGAATTGTTCGGAGCTGGACTGGTTGGGGTTCATGCACCCTCCCTGAGGGTAGTTGCGCGGCAAGTGCCGACACACCCAACACTAGGCCCGGCGGACCCCAATGCACCTGAAGTGCCCCAAGAAAATCGTTCCTGCGGCTTTGTTCATCCCGCCGGAACGCTGAAGCAGTCGAAGGGCGCCATGGGGCGCATGCCAAGCTCGCAGCCGTGGCAGCCGGGGTTGCTAGCCCGGAATCGGGGAGCGTCACAACCTCGAACCGGCCGCTACACCCGAGCGAGGTCGAACATCCGCTCGCCCAACCTGGGCGCTGAGGTGACGTAGCCTCTAGGCATGTAGTGGGAAGTGTGGGTACTCCGGCTCCCGCTGCTGGAACTGCAGCACGTCCTGGTTCAGGACCACGCCGTCGCGGATTTCGATCGCGCGGCTGATGGTCTCGTTCCCCGTCCAGGCTGTGGGACCCGCTATCACGGTTTCCAGGAAGGGCAGCAGGGCTTCGCTGATCTCCCAACTGGAGGAGTTCCAGAGGTAGGAGGGACTGTGGTCCACCGCGTAGTAGTCGATGTGGTCGCCCGCTCGTCGGGTTTTCGGGTGCTGGAAAGGACACCGAGGGTGAGGTGTTCTGTCAAACCGCTCACTTCTTAGGGCTCGTGGACTTGGCGGCGGTGGCCTTGTCTCCCGGGCCGGGGGTGCTGAAGCGGCCTTCTTGTCGGCGCGCTTTTGCTTGATGGATTTGCCGGATTTCTTGGATGCTGATTGGCGGGGGGATTTGTCAGCCATGATTGCTCCTGTAACGGAACCGAAGGGGTTCCTGACTTCGAACGATACAGGTGCCGTCTTAACGCGGCCTCGGAGCCGTCGGTGCCGATCGCTAGAATGCTCGCGGTCCGTGGGGAGTCCGGCGGCAGGCTGGCAAAAGACACGTAAGGGGTGTCTCGTTATGGGAGCAAAGCCAGGGCAATCAGGCCGGGCGGCAAAGCTGTACGAACGCCTATCCGGGCGGGGCGGCAAACACGTCATTCATCAGAAGGGCGCTCTGGGTCAGATAACGGCCAGGGCGCCCTTCGCGCTTTCCACCAGAACATGGGTGGCGGCTGGAAGATGTGTGACCTCGCCGTCAATCTGGCAAGGAACAGCATCCCGCGTGGTGAAGTCGTAGCTGCTGACGCTTGGTTGATTCCCGAGTCCCAGCGTCACCGCCCGAAGAGTCATCAGAGCCATCTTCCAGCGCCCGGAGTGGGGGAGCGTCACAACCTCGAACCGGCCGTCGTCGGGGCCGACCGACTCGCTGACCGTCCCATACTTGGCCATCCGCGAAATATTGGCCAGGATCAAGCTGTCGAATCGGGCGGTGGCCCCGTCTGCCCGGACAAGCTCGAACGGGCTCAAGTGAGAGAGCGTGCGCGCCACGGACAGAAGTTCGAGGAATTTGCCCTTTCCCCCGCTCTCGATTCCGATTGCCATCAGCGGCGTAAGCCCGAAACCTATGTAGGTGCGCGTAGTGAACCTTTGCCGGCGGCTCCTTCCCAAAGGTTATGCGCAACAGGTCGATGTGCCGGACCTGCCCTTCCCGGACAGCCTCCAGCAATGTAGTTACCGGCATGCTCCGGTGATGGTCATTGGCGTTACCTGCCGCGACGACGGTGCACACAGCCTTGCTGTCTGGAACGTCCATCACCCCGTTGACAACCTCGTTGTACCCGCCGTCGCCGCTAACGGAAACAATAAGCGGAGACCCTGTGGCGGCCACGGACCGTGCCAGGTCCCGCGCATGCCCCGCAAAGTCGGTCGGCAGCAAATCAACCCGCAGATCCGGCGCTCCGGCGGCGAGCTCCCGTTGCAGCTCGTTGATCCTTGCGCTCATACCGGGCTTGCCGGGATTGAAGACCAGCACAGTCCGATCAAAACGTGCTGCCGGTGCCCCCTTCGGGCCACTCGCTGTCATCGGCGTTTCAGCGCTCTCGTTCCCCCAGGTCGTCGGCTACGCGGCGAAGGTCCTGGACCCAGCCGGTTGAACGGCTGGGCGCTCCCGAACTGGCTTCAAAGTTGCCAAGAGCTTCCGCTATGCGCTCCAGTGCTTCCGAGATGTTGGCCTTGACCGCCGCGTAGCCTTCTTCCGAGCGGGGGTCGGAAGAAGCCGAAGACAGCAGTTCCGCTCCGGACTTGATGACCAGTGAAGCCTCGTACTCGTTCACACATGCACCTGACTTCCTTGTGTTGGACGTGCGGTATGTTTTCGTCAGCACAACCATACATCTGCGAGGCTTCTGACAGCCGAAGCGTTGACTGGTTCAGTCGTTGCGCACGCTGTAGGTGCTGACGACATTGCCCTTGCTGGTCCTGTACTGGTCCTTGAGTTCCAGCCTCGTGAGCGGGTCGCCATCTTCGAACAGCCGCCGCCCGCTGCCGGCCACCACGGGGTGAGTCATCAGGGTCAACTCATCGAGGAGGCCGGCGAACAGCAATTGCCGCGTGACCGAAATGCTTCCGCATACGGCGATCTCGCCGCCGTCGCGCTTTTTGAGATCTGATACGAATTCCTCCAGCGGTGCCTCGATCAGGTGCGAGTTTTCCCACTCCAGCGGCTCGGACAGGGTGCGCGATACGACGAACTTTTCCACCGGGTTGATGAAGGCGACGAAGTCCTCGTCCCGGGAGGCGTTCGGCCAGTAGCCCGCCCATTCCTGATAGCTGACCCGCCCGAGGACGACCGTGTCCACGGTGTTGATCATCTTGGTCAGCCCCTTGCCCAGGTCCTCATCGAAGCTGTCGAACTGGAACTTGAACGGGTCCTGCACCACGCCGTCCACGGAGTGGAACAGTCCGGCGGTCACTTTGCGCATCGCTTCCTCCAAAATCGGGTCGTCAGGCAATACCGTATTCGGCCGCAGCTGGCGTGGGAAGGTTTTGAAGCAGTCGCGTGCGGCGGTTTGACATGCCGAAGCTGGGCGGATGAACTGTGGGGACGTGCAATGATGCAGCCCGTTGCCCGGCTTTACGTTAACGCTGCCGTGGGGAACCACGCCAAGAATGATGGGCGGGCTGCAATTATCAAAAAGACAATGGACCACAAGGTCCGGCTGAAGGCCGTGCAGGCCGGCGAATTTGTGAAGCTCGGCGGGATCCCTCTGCGTGTTCTCTCGACTCGCCGCGACGCCGGCCTCGTGACCTTGAAACTTGAAGATAGACCGGAAAGACCCATGACGCTGGTAGGTCGGGCGGATATGGCGGTTCATCGCCCGAAAGCAACCTAAGGTGGCTCACCGCGCCGCCTTCGTTATTGCCGGTGCCATCGCGCTTTTTCTTTCGGCATGTTCGGCACCGCAGGGCGAGCCCGCTTCCGTGTCGGCTGTGCCGTCGGTTCAGCAGGAAATGCCGACGGCGGTGGTACAGAGTGCGGGAGGCAAGAAGGCCGTGGTGCACGCCGGAGTGTCGACCGCGCCCGAGGAAAGCGGCCAGCTCGTCGGCAATCTTGCCGCGGATGGTGCCGGATGCATTGTGGTGCGGGCTAGCGACGGGGAAGAAACCACTCTGGTCTTTCCTCAAGGCACGGCGTTCAAGGGCGAATCCCTGGCATTGCCGGACGGTTCATCCCTGTCCGCGGGGGATAACGTGGCCCTGGACGGTGCGCGTGTTCCGGCTGACGAGAAATTGAGCGTGTGCCCGAACTACTTCAGGCTCTTCTCAGTAGTGAGAGCCACCGTCAGCCCATAGCGGCAGGACGTGCGGACGCGTTGGGCTAGAAGCGGCAGGATGTGAGGACGCGTTCCCGTCGGCGATGGCCCTCAGGCGTCTCCGGGAGGATTGGCGAAAAACGGCAGGACCTGATGGAGGGTCTGGATCTAAGCGGCGAAAAGCCAGGAAGCGCTCGGTCACCCGAACGCTTTCTCAGCTTTCGTCGTCGTACCCCCAACGCTTCCTCAGCTTGGGACGGCGCCGGCGGCATCTCCTACCCCCTGATATTCCTGCCGTTCATCAGCTCAGCCTCTGTCCCAACGGCCACCATGCCGGGTCCTGTGCGCTCTACCGGCGCAAGATCTCGTAGGGCTGCGTCGTGCCACCAGCCGCGAAGAGCAACTAATCTGGGGGCACGCGAAAGCAAGAGGAGAGCCCCATGGGCAAGGTGGTCATGTACAGCTCGGTGTCGGTGGATGGCTTCATCGCAGACGAGAACGACCAGCCCGGACCCCTGTTCGACTGGTTGACCAGCGGCGACGTGCCGTTGGATGAGAGCGGCGAATTGAAGGTGTCGCAGGCGTCCTACGACTACACCCGGCCCTACTGGGACCAGATCGGGGCGACCGTCGTCGGCCGCCACGTCTTCGACATGACGGACGGTTGGGACGGGAAGCCTCCGGGCGGGATCGACCACATGGTCGTCGTGACGCACCGGCCGGAGCCTGAGGGGTGGGATGCCGAGGCGCCGTTTCACTTCGTCGACGGCGTCGAGGCAGCCGTGGCCAAGGCGAAGGAGCTTGCAGGTGACCGCATGGTCGAGGTCGCTGCTGGCGACGTCGGCGGCCAGGTGCTTGCCGCGGGCCTGGTCGAGGAGGTGCGCATGGACGTCGTGCCCGTCGCGTTCGGGTCCGGCAAACGCTACTTCGGGTCGGTCCACGCGCAGCACCTGTTGGAGGATCCTGACGTGGTGATTCAGGGCAACAGGGTGCTTCATTTGCGCTATCGGGTGCGCCGTTGACCGGTCTGAGCGGGTGCGCGAGACGGATCGTTTACGGCGTCAGCGGACCGCGGATGACGCGCAACGCGAGGCCGACGTCGCCGTCGAGCACAGCCGTTCCGGAAAGGCTGGCGCGGCCCCAGAGGCCCAAGTACATTTCCTGCGGCGCTGCTGTGACCGACGCCGCGACCTCTCCCGCCCCGAAGTTCCAGGCCGTGCCGCCCGGTACGCGGAACGTCACAGCCTTTCCCGGGTCGGTCATTCGCTGCAGCCGGAGCTGCCGTGGGGCAAACATCGCCAGCGCCTCGTCGATGCCGTCGAGCATGAAGTCTTCGGTGAATTCCGGGCCCGCCAGGCCGGATGACTGGTGGGCGTCGACGAGGTGGATGGCGTGTTCGTGCGCCTGCCGGCGGAGCCAGAAACCGGCCGTGCGTGGGGGAGGGCCGAAGTTCCAGCACGGCGCCGCCGGATCCAGGGAAGACATGGTGGCCAGAAAGTCAGGCGCTCCATCGAGGAACCATGCTGCGGCCTTCTCCGCTGGTGGGGCAGGCTCCGTGACATATTTGCCGGCACGAATCACTGCGGCAGCCCACCGTTCAATCGAGCCGAGATGCCCGAAAAGCGCATCCAGGGTCCATCCCGGACAGGCCGGAACTGGGCTTTTCAGCATGCCCTCGGACTGGCGAGCCAGTGCTTCGAGGGCGCCGAGGCTGCTGGTGAGTTCGGCAAGGTAGCGACCGGGCAACATGGGTCGATCTACCCCGGTACACCTTGGGTGAGCCGCGGTGCCGGTCTCAGGTAGTCGACAAAGAATCCGATGAGGGTGCCGCCGAAGACCAACGCCAGCGCTGGCATAAGCGATACCGGGCCCACGTATGTCCGGATGTCAACGCCGACGAACATCAGGAGAACCGATGCCACTACGTAAGCGAGAGCCAGCAGCGCAGCGACGGCGCCGACGACCTTCCCTCGGGACCAGTGGTTCTTCTTGGGAAACTGCTGGGCGTATTCTGCGGCCGTGCCAAACTCTTCTCTCGCCGGTACCCCGGTAGCCGCTTCATGGGAGCGGATATCTTCCAGCCCTTCAGCGATTTCACGTTCCGAGAATCCGCGTATCCGGAGATTGAAGGCGAGGTCACGCTCGTATTTCATGGAGTTTCCTGTCTGTCTGCGCGAAAATTCTTCAGCACTTCATCCATCTGGGACCAGGCCTTCGCCGCTCTTGCCAGCTCCTGGCGGCCCTGTTCCGTGACTGCAAATTGTTTGCGTCCTGGCCCTGCAGCGTCGTGCTGCCATTCATGCCTGACCAGGCCTTGGTCTTCCAGCCGTTTCAACAGCGGGTACAAGGTTCCGCCTTTAATCTTGCGGAACCCCCGCGAGCTCAGCACCTCGAGCATGGCGTAGCCGTGCATCTCGCCGTGGGTCAGCACCGCGAGTACCGCATGCGGCAGAGCTGCCCTGGTCAGCTCCTGCTGCCAATCGATTTCTTGCACGGTTAGATAGTGGCACTACTTAGGTTGCATGGCAAGCTGTGGTGCACAGGGGTGCACCAGCAGCCGAAACAGCAGGTGATGCTTTGAAGCGACGGGATGTGAGGACGCGTTTGGGTTTAGGCGGTGGGATGTGAGAGGGCGTTGGGTGGGAGGCGACGGGATGTGAGGACGCGTTGGGTGGGTGCTAGGGGAGTGGGGCCAGGCGGGTAGCCAGATGCAGGCCGACGAGGCGGCCGGTTCCCCGGGGGTCGCCGCCACAGAGGTCGAAGATGCGCTGCAGCCGGTGGTACATCGACTGCCGTTCGAGGTGCAGCTCGCGTGCTGCCTGCGCCGTGTTGCAGCCGGAGTCGAGCCACACCGTCAGGGTCTGCAGGAGCTGCGAGTTCCGCTGCTCGTCGTGCTCGAGGACCGGGCCCAGTGTCCGGCGGACGAAGTCGCGGCGGGCGCCGGCGTCGATACTCTCGGCGGCCAGTCGCTCGGCAACAAAGGCATCCGCGTCCCGCACCTGCCGGGCGGGACCGCCGGCTCGTCCACTCCGCGGCGCCAGGTCCAGCGTCCGGCGGGCCTCGGCCATGGACCAGGCCGCCTCGCCGATGCCCAGCCCCAGAGGTCCGACGGCGACCGTGGAACCTTCCGGAACTTCCAGGTTGCCCAGCGCCTCGATCAGTAACGACCGCGCGGCCCGCGTTCCCTCACGGGGGAGGCCGGCCAGCGCGATGAGCTCCAGCTTGTCCGCGTAGCTCGCCGCATGCGGCACCGCCCCTGCCAGGACCACGTCCAGCGCCGGGCGCAGCCGGCCCGATGCGGCGGAGCGGACCATGACGGCGGCCACCGGACCGTCGATGGCGAACCCCGCCGCTGCCCCCAACTGCTCCAGCCGCCATGGCTGGACGCCGGAATGGACGGCGCGCATCAGTTCCGCTCCCCCCAGTTCCTTCAGGCCCGGCGGCATCCGCTGCAGCAACGCCAGGCCGAGAATGTCGACGGACCGTTCGCCCGCCACCCGGACAAACGTCGGGTCGATGCCTTCAGGCAGTTCCAGCTCCAGCCGCGCTGCCAGCACACCGCGGACCGGAACGTCCACCGCCGTCGTACTCACCGCCGTCGTACTTACTGCCCCGGAACCGACTGTCCCCAAACCGCCGGTCCCCGGACCGCCGTCGGAAGCGCCGCCGTCGGCCGCTCCGGCACTCCCCAGCGTCAGCCCCGCCGGTGACACCAGCCGCACGCCGGTCCCGGTCTGCCCGGCGAGCACGGCGAGAACCTCGTCCAGCCCGCCGCCGTGGGCGAGTTCGGCGGCCATGGCGTGGCTGATCTCGTCGCCGCGCTGCAGCAGTTCCACGGACTGGCCGACCAAGATCGAGTTGATCTCCTGCATGATGCCGACGAAGGGCGCCACCTTGCGGAGCTCGAACAGTGGCAGGCCGTTGGACTCGGCGGCAACCAGCATTGACTCGGGAATGTCGGGCAGCGACGGCCCGGTCTCGATGGCCAGGGCGGCCACGCCGCGTCCGGCGAGCTCGCGCACGTAGCCGACCCGCCGTTCATCGGTAGCCGTGGCCAGGGCCTGCCCGCCGGTCAGGAGCAGCTCGCCGCCGCGGAGCAGGGGAGCGATGTCCAAGACCTCGCTCGAGTGCACCCACCGCACCTGCCGCCCGGGAACGGCGGCCGGCGCGGCGCGGAGGAGCGGGTCAGCCGCCTGCACGGTTCGATGCTTCAGGACTTCGTCGAGGAACATAACACTCCGTCATAAGGAAGGGGATTCTCTTAGACGGATCGTACCTTGTTGCTGTGATGCGGCCCACATACGCTTAATTCATCCCTTCTTCACGGAGGCTCTTCTTCCTCATACGGAGGCTTTTCCGATGCACAACTCCTCAACACCGCAGTCCGGGCCCGCAATGGAGCAGGCCGAGGACTTCGAAGCCTGGCTCCAGCCCATTCCCGAATCCGCGCGCACCCGCAAGGTGTCCGGCCAGTTCTGGATCTGGGCCGGCGCAAACCTCGCCCCGATCAACTGGGTCCTCGGCGCCCTGGGCATCAACCTGGGCCTCGGGTTCGCCGACACCGTCACCGTCCTGGTCCTGGGCAACCTGATCGGCATGCTGCTCTTCGGCTGCTTCGTCCTGCTCGGCCAAAAGACCGGAGCCACCGGCATGGTCCTGGCCCGAGCGGCGTTCGGCCGCCGCGGCAACTACCTGCCGGCCGCCATCCAGGCCCTGCTGGTGGTAGGCTGGTGCGCCGTCAACACTTGGATCATCCTCGACCTGGTTATGGCCCTCTTCGGCACACTCGGCTGGGTCGACCCACAAGCCCACAACTACGCGTGGAAGATCGGCGTTGCCACGTTCATCATGGCCGCGCAGGTCGCCATCGCATGGTTCGGCTACAAGGCGATCGCCGCCTTCGAAAAATGGACGGTCCCGCCCACCATCATCATCCTGGTGGTCATGTCCGCCGTCGCATGGTTCGGCCTGAAGATCGACTGGACCTACGCCGGCCCCGCGGGCAACATCCTGGAAGGCTCCGAGCGGATCGCCGCCATGAGCGCCGTGATGACGGCCATCGGCATCGGCTGGGGCATCACCTGGTTCACCTACGCCGCCGACTACTCCCGTTTCGTCAGCACCTCCGTGCCCAAGAAAAAGGTCTACCTGGCCTCGGTCCTGGGCCAGTTCATCCCCGTCGTCTGGCTCGGCGTCCTCGGCGCCAGCCTCGCCACCAACAGCGGCGAGGTCGACCCCGGCAAGCTCATAGTCCAGAACTTCGGTGCCATGGCGCTGCCCGTCCTCCTGATGGTGCTGCACGGGCCCATCGCCACCAACATCCTGAACATCTACACCTTCTCGGTGGCCACGCAAGCACTCGACATCACCATCAGCCGCCGGAAACTTAACCTGTTCGTCGGCGTCTTCTCGCTCATCGCCGTCGTCTACTTCATCTTCCAGGAGGACTTCGCCGCGGTGCTGGACGCCTGGCTGATCGGCCTGGTGGCCTGGGTGGCTGCCTGGGGCGGCGTGATGCTGGTGCACTACTTCTGGCTGGAGAAGCGCTGGCCCGGCAACGTGGAACGGCTGTTCGACGGCGTCGGCACCCGCCGCCTGCCCGTGGTCAACTGGGCCGGCGTGACGTCGCTGCTCGCCGGCATCTTCGCCACCTGGCTGTTCATGTACGGACTGGTTCCGGTGATGCAGGGCCCCATCGCGGTGGCACTGGGCGGCTGGGACCTCTCCTGGCTGGCCGGCGGGCTCACCAGCGCCGCGGTCTACGCGGTTCTCGGGCCCCGGCTGCACCGGCCGTACGTGACGGTGACGTCCGACGGCGGCTCCGCGGCTGTTGCGGCCAACGCGCCTTCCGCCGCCGAGGCACCCCAGCCGGTTCCCGCCGTCGAACTCTAAATCCTTCTGCACCGCTCCACTTCGCCCTCTGACGAAAGGAACCCCGGCATGAGCACCAGCGCCTTCGCGGATTCCCAGCACCCCATCACCTGGCCCGCCGGCTTCACCGCCGCCGCGTCCTTCACCTTCGATGTCGACGCCGAATCCTGCGTCATCGCGCACGACTCCACCAGCACGCGGCGGATGTCGCTCATGAGCCACCAGTCGTACGGGCCGAAGGTCGCGGTGCCGCGGCTGCTGCAGATCCTGGCGCGGCAGGAGGTCCGCGGGACGTTCTTCATCCCCGGGTTCACCGCGGAGTGCTACCCCGACGTGGTGCGGCAGATCGTCGACGGCGGCCATGAGGTTGCGCACCACGGCTATCTGCACGAGCCGATGCAGGGGATCGACGCCGCCACCGAGGCGAGCTACATGGACCGGGGACTGGAGGCACTCGAGAAGGTCGCCGGAATCCGTCCGGTGGGGTACCGGGCACCGTGGTGGGAACTGAACTGGCACTCCCCGGCGCTGCTCGCTGACCGCGGCTTCCTCTACGATTCGAGCCTGCTCGACGGCGATGCGCCGTACCGGATGTCCGTCGCCTCGGGTTCTCCCTCCGGCGCCGGCGACACCCGCGACATCGTGGAGATTCCCGTGGACTGGACCCTGGACGACTGGGAGCAGTACGCGTTCTACCCCGGCGTGACCGGCAGCGGCGTGATCGAAAGCCCCGTGAAGGTGCTGGAGATGTGGACCCTGGAGGCCGAGGCGCACCACTCGCAGGGAAGCTGCTTCGTGCTCACCAACCACCCGTTCATCTCGGGCCGGCCCTCCAAAGCCGTGGCCCTGGAACGGCTGATCGAGCGGGTAAAGGGCATGGACGGCATGTGGGTGACCACGCTGGAGCAGATCGCGGAGCACACCAAGGCGACTGTCACCGAGGTGCACACCCACGCGCGGATCGACGTGCCTGCCGCCCCCGGTTACGGCGCACGGTTCAAGCCGGGGCAGGTGCAGGTGCCCGCACTCAGCTAGCGCGGCTTCGTTTAGTGCGAGCGGACACTTGAGGCCCTTCAGGCAAGGGCCTCAAGTGTCCGTTCGCGCTCGCTGGGTTTCTGCACCTGGCTCTATCGCCGCGCCCCTAGTGCCCGGCCTTGACCGTGAGAACCTTCAGGGCAGCGGCGTTGACCTCCGCCGCGAACGCAGGGCTGTGTTGGGCGAGCTGAAGCACCGCGGTGTACATGGCGGGAATGGCGCGGGGGTTAGCGCACAGCAGCATGGTTCCGCCGGCATGGATGAAGTTCGTGGCCCGGGTGCCCAAGGCCCAGGGAGCCAGCTGCACCGCGTTGCACAGGTCGTCGGACAGGACGGCGCCGGTGAAGTGCAGGTCGGAGCGCAACATCGTCCGCATGACCAGCGGCGAGAACGGCGCGATGTGGCCGGCATCGATGCGCGTGTAGTAGGCGCTGGAGACCATCACCCACCGGGCGCCCGCCTGGATCGCTGTCCGGAACGGCAGCAGGTAGGGGTCGGTGCGTGTGGTGACGGTGTCCTTCACGTTCCGGGTGGTGTCAGTGTTCAGGGTAACGCGGCCCAGGCCGGGGAAGTGCTTGACGACGGGGGCGATGCCCGCCTGCCGCATGCCGGCTGCGAAGGCGCCGCCGTGGGTTGAGACCGCCTGCGGCGTGAACCCGTATTCGCGGGCGAAGAACCCGATGGGCGCGTTGCGCGGGGCGAACTGTCTGCTCGGCACTGTGTCCAGAACCGGCGCCAGGTTCATGGTGAGCCCGGCCGCGCGCAGCTGGCTACCCCACACGCGAGCGTTTGCCTGCAGGGCAGCCGTCGGCTGTGTTCCCTGCGACAGCGCTGTGGGGATCGCCGAGAACCCGGGGCCGCCGAGGACCTGGACGAAGCCGCCCTCCTGGTCGGTGGCCACGGCAAGGCGGATGCCGCCGGTGGTGGCCGCTGACACGGTTGCAGTCATCCGGCGCACGACGGCGGCCGTCGCCGCCGTGCCCGCGCGGCTGCGCCCGGCGAGATACACATTGCCGACGTGGTACCTGGTGAGGCCGGACATCGTGTTGGCGTCCGCTCCGGTGGCCGCGGCCGCCACCATGAACAGCTGGCCGACACGCTGCGCCAGTGTGAGCCGGGCGAGCTGCTGCGCCGGAGTGGGAGCAGCCGTCGCAGTGGGGGCATGGCCGTCGACGGGTTTGCGGATGGCGCGGGGGACAGATGCGGGCTGGCCTCTTGACGGCTGGCTTACGGTGGGCCTGGGCGTTGCGGGCAGAAACCCGGATCTGGCTGCCGGAAGGTTTGCTGGGGGCTGGGACGGGCCGGCCGATGCAGACAGCGGGAGCAAAAGCGCCGCTCCTATTACTGCCAATTTACTTAGATAATGCATGTTCACGCGGCTTTGCTGGGGCACTCATATATCAATGAGCGTACGCCGTTTCTGGCCTGCCGGACCCACCCCGCTCCGCTCTTCGTTTTGCCACGATGAGCAGCAACTCCGAGCCCTAGATGTTGCCGCAGACCCCGGGGCGCAGGAGGACGCCCACTGAGGTCATGGAAATGCCGCCCTGCGGTGTTGGGGGCCATCGCAGGACGGCATGGATCAAAGGTACTGTGCCGGGCTTCGCCCCAACAGCATTTTCGCCGGTGGCGGCGGGATCTTAACGGTTTTTTAACGCCTCCTGCCTTGATATGCGAAGGGCGCGCGGGTCAGCCACGGAGGGTCATCCGTTGGCGGGCTTGGGCTCCAGCGCGGCCTGCCGTGACGAGCCAGCCGCGGGTTGCTCCTGGCTCGCGGCCCAGCTGGCCAGCAGTTTGAGGGCGTCTTCCTCGGCGGAGCCTGGCTGCGCGCTGTAAGCGGTCAGCGTCAGCCCAGGATCAGCCGGCAGGTCCATGGCGTCGAAGGCGAGGTCGAGGGTGCCCACCACCGGGTGGTGGAAGTGCTTGAGGCCGGTCCGGTGGAGGCGCACGTTGTGGGCTGCCCACCGGATGCGGAACTCATCGCTGCGGGTGGACAGTTCCCCGATGAGGTCCTGCAGTGCCTTGTCGTACGGGTCCCTGCCGGCTTCGGTGCGCAGCAAGGCCACGGTGGTGTTCGCCGAGTCTTCCCACGCCGGATAGAACGTGTGGGCGCGCGGGTCGAGGAAGCAGAACCGGGCCAGGTTGACCGGCTGCTCCCCGCGGCCGAACGCTTCCGAGTACAGCGCCCGTCCCAGGCTGTTGATGGCCAGGATGTCCAGCCGCCCGTTGCGCACGAAGGCCGGCGACCCGGTCATCCCGTGAAGGATTGCCTGCAGGCTGGGACGGACCGTCTGCTTGCGGGCGGGTCGACGGCGGGACTTGCCTCCGGCGCTGGCCGCGCGGGCCAGGTCGAACAGGTGCTCACGTTCGGCTTCGTCCAGCTGCAGTGCCCTGGCAACCGCTTCCAGCACGTCATCGGAGGCTCCCGCGAGGTTTCCGCGTTCGAGCCGGGTGTAGTACTCGATGCTGACCCCGGCCAGGGAGGCAACTTCCCCGCGGCGCAGTCCAGGCACGCGCCGGTTGCCGCCGTAATCCTGCAGGCCGGCCTGGTCCGGGGTGATCCTCGCCCTGCGGGAGGCAAGGAAGTCCCGGATTTCGGTGCGGTTGTCCATGCCTACAACGCTAGGGGAATTCCGGCCCTGCGAGGGAGTCCCTGCCGGTACCCCTATGAACAGAGACTCCCATACCCGCCCTGTCTGCGGTTGTCTGGTAACTGAAGACGAACAAGAAGGAGACTCACCGTGGAAATTACGCCCAAGCCGCCCACCGTCAAGAACCCGCCCGAGCAGTTCACCGGCGACGTGTGGTTGGACATGATCGCAAGCCCGCAGAACGACAGTCAGCGCATGGTCGTGGCCAAGGTGCGCTTCGCGCCCGGTGCACGCACCGCCTGGCACAGCCACTCCAACGGCCAGACCCTGCACATCACCGAGGGAATCGGGCTGGTGCAGTCGCGGGGCGGGGAGCTCTTCGAGGTTCACCCCGGTCAGACCGTCTACACGCCGCCCGGAGAACTGCACTGGCACGGAGCCGCCCCGGATAGCTACATGGAGCACCTGGCCATGCTGGAAAGCGGCGGGGACCCGGCCGACGGCGGCTGGTTCGAGCACGTCACCGACGAGGAATACAACGGCCCCCGCACGGCGGCGAAGTAGGAAAAGGCAGGAAAAACCCATGACGGAGAACGAACCGTCCGGCGCCCAGAAGATGTTCGGCGAGTTTGCCCCGAAGCTCGCGCAGCTCACCGACGACGTGCTGTTCGGTGATATGTGGGAACGCCCCGAGCTGTCGCCCCGCGAGCGCAGCCTGGTGACCATCACCGCCCTGGTAGCGGGCGGCAACAGCGAGCAGCTCGGCTACCACGTCTCCCTCGGCCGGAAGAACGGCCTGACCGAAGACGAGATCAAAGAGGCAATCATCCACCTCGCGTTCTACACCGGCTGGCCGAAAGCCATCACCGCGATCATGATCGCCAAGGACATCTTCGCTGGCTAAACCCCCGCCTGCCGGGTGCGCGGCGTCACCGCCGTGCCGGTGCGGGGGAGCGTCGAACGCGGGCGAGGCCCTGTCCGCTCTTACCGGACAGGGCCTCGAGCATTAAAGCGGGATCTTGGTCAGTGCCTCTTGAAGGCGTCCTTGATCTTTTCGCCGGCCTGCTTGAGGTCGGCCCTGATGTGGCGTTCCCTGCCCTCAGCCCTGAGCCGGTTGTCTCCGGTGGCGCGTCCGGCTGCTTCCTTGCTTCTGCCGTGGAGTTTCTCGGCGGCATTGTGGATCTTGTCACCCAAACCCATGATGACCTCCTGTTCGGGAAAGCCGGGGCGGCGCGCTGCCGCGGCGGCCACTCCCAGTTTATCGGCGGCGGGGCCGGAACGCTCCTGCCGTTTATCCCCGCACGGCTTAATGCGGAACGGCCGCCGCAACCCGGTCGGAGTTGCAGCGGCCGTGCCGTCCTCGTGCGCCTAACTTACGACGACGGCCAGCTCACAGCGGTTGTCAGCTCACCGCCGCTGTAGCGGCGGAGGTTTTCGCCGCCGTCGTAAATCCGGCCTTGGATCCCGTGACGGTTACCCCACTATCGCAGTACCGGAGACGGTGGGCACGGGAGCAGTCAGCACGCCTGCCGCCACCTTGACCGACGCCGCGCTGGTCTTGGTAACCGTGGTGAAGCCGGACTTGGTACCGGTGACCGTGACCGTCAGGGTCTTGCCGAGCACCGCGGTTGACGGGGTATATGTGCCTGCCGTGGCGCCCGTGATGGCAACGCCGTTCGCCTTCCACTGGTACTTCAGTGTGACCGGTGCCGGCCCCCAGGCTCCTGTTGCCGTGAGGACGGACCCCACCCTGACAGCACCGCTGATGCCCGGAACCGGTGCGGTGAGGGTTCCGACGGCGACCTTTGCGGTGGCCGCGGACGTCTTGGCCGCCGTCGTATAGCCCGCCTTGCTGCCGGTGACCGTGACGCTCATGGTCTTGCCGACCACGGCCGCAGCCGGCTTGTACGTGCTGGCCGTGGCGCCGGAAATGGAGGCACCGTTGGCCTTCCACTGGTACTTCAGGGTGACCGGTGCCTGTCCCCACGCGCCGGGAACCGCGGTCAGCGTGTAGCCCACCTTTGCCGTTCCCGTGATCCTGGGAGCCGGTGCGCTGAGGGTTCCGACGGCGACCCTCGCGGTGAGTGCCGACGTCTTGGCCGCTGTGTTGTAGCCGGCCTTGCTTCCGGTGACTGTGACGCTGATGGTCTTGCCCACCACAGCCGCGGCCGGCTTGTATGTGCTGGCCGTGGCTCCGGCGACGGCGACGCCGTTGGCCTTCCACTGGTACTTCAGGGTGACCGTCGCCGGTCCCCAGGTTCCCGGAACTGCTGTGAAGCTGTAACCCAGCTTGGCGGTTCCGGTGATCCTTGGCGTCGGGGCGCTGAGAACGGGGTTGAGGGCCATGACCGTGCCGGTGGCGGCGGAGGTCTTGGTTGCCGTGGTGTACCCGGTCTTGGTGCCCGTCACGCTGAAGGTCAGCGTCTTGCCCACCTGTGCCGCGGCAGGCTTGAACGTCGCGGCGGTGGCGCCGGTGATGGCAACGCCGTTGGCCTTCCACTGGTACTTCAGGGCAACCGGTGAGGGCGCCCACGTACCGACCGTTGCCGTCAGCAGGGAACCCGCCTTGGCCGTGCCCTTGACTGCAGGGGTGGGCGCGGTGAGGGTTCCGGCTGCGACCTTGGCGGTGGCCGCCGAGGTCATGGTGACCGTGGCGTAATCAGCCTTCGAGCCAGCGACGGTAACGGTCAGGGTCTTGCCGACCGTCGCTGCCGTGGCCTTGTAGGTGCCTTCCGTGGCTCCAGCGATGCTGATGCCGTCGGCGTTCCACTGATACTTCAGCCTCACCGGCGCAGGTCCCCACGTGCCGGGTACCGCGGTCAGGACGGCATCCACTTTGGCCGTGCCGCTGATGGTGGGCGTGGCAGCGGTGAGGGCGGCGGCCGCGACCTTGGCAGTTGCCGCGGACGTCCTGGTTTCCGTGGTGTAGCCGTCCTTGGTACCGGTGACGGTCACGGTCAGGATCTTGCCCACGGTCGCCGTCGTGGGCTTGTAGGTGGCGGCGGTGGCCCCGGCGATGTCAGCGCCGTCGGCCTTCCACTGGTAACCCAGCGGCACCGGTGCCGGTCCCCACGTGCCGGGTGCCGCGGTGAGGGTGGAATCCACTGCCGCGGTGCCCGAAATGGTGGGCGTTGGTGCTGTCAGGGTGCCTGCCGCGACCTTGGCGGTGGCCGCCGAGGTCTTGGTTGCCGTGGCGTAGCCGGCCTTCGAGCCCGTGACGCTTACGGTCAGGATCTTGCCGACCGTCGCGGCCGTGGGCTTGTAGGTGGTGGCGGTAGCCTCGGCGATGTCGGCGCCGTCGGCCTTCCACTGGTAACTCAGTGTCACCGGTGAAGGTCCCCAGGTGCCCGGTGAGGCTGTGAGTGTGGAATCCACCTTGGGGGTGCCGCTGATGGTGGGCGTGGGTGCGGTGAGCTGGGGCGCCGCGTACGACAGGTCGAACGTTGTGGCACTCCCGCTGGTCACGGCTACCGGGGTGGCGCTGGCTTCCTCGGCGGTGTTGCCCGAGTACAGGTTGCCGCGTATTGCGTCCCGGAAGACATGCAGGAAGTACTTTCCTGTCGTGAGGCCCCCAATGCTGAATTTTCCAGCGGCATCTGAGCTTCCATACCGGCTGACGAATGAACCGTCGCGGGTGTACGCCTCAACGTAGGCGTACTGCAGAGGCTTTCCGGCGCTGTCCAGCAACGTTCCGGTTACGGACCCACCCGTTTTCAGCGTTGCGTCGATATTCTGCAGCGACTGGTTCTGGGCGAGGGTGATGACTTCGGCCTGGTTCAGACCCGCGGACTCCGGCTTGTTCGCGTAGAACTGCGCTTCGTCCTGGTATGTCCCGTTGGAGCGATTGAAGGCAATCTTGTAGGACTTTGCAGCGAGGCCCACCACGCTGTACTTGCCGGCCGCGTCCGTCTGCGTGGTCCTTGCTGTCTTACCTGCCAGATCATAAACAGTGACCGGGTAGCCATAAAGGCTTCCGGAACCCGTCACAGTGCCGCTTATGGATGCGCCGGTGGTCACTGTCATGTTGACCGATGCCTTGGCTTCTTCCGCCGCAACGACCACCGGGGTTGCGGTGTCCGGAGTGGTGCCGCCGTACCAGAGGTCTGTGGCTCCACTCTGTTCGCCTGAGAACCGCACCTTGTAGGTACCCGGTTCGAGGCCGCTGAGAGTGTAGGTTCCGTCAGCCCCCACCGATGCGACGGCTGCGGTTTGGTCCGGTGATTCGGCCCGTGTCGCGTAGACCAACGCTTTGCTGAGGTTCACTGAGTCAGGGGCCGTGATCTTGCCGCTGATAGAGGCGCTCTTCTTCATGGTCGCATCAATGGCCGTGCGGTCCTGGCCGTCCGTGACCGCCACTTCCGTAGCCGTGTCAATGGAGGATGCATCGCTGTACCACTGCTGCTGAAGGAGTCCCGCGTAACCGTAGCTCTGGAACTGCAGTTTGTAACTTCCCGCAGCAAGCCCGCGGAAAGAATAGGAGCCGTCATACTGATTGAGCGAGACGGTGCTCAGAGGTGTCAACTCGCCGCCCTGGTACAGGCTGACGTACACCGAGTAGGCGGGAACGCCTTCAGGGAGCGTGACCTTGCCGCTGATGCTGGCGCCCTTGGCCAAAGTCGCGTCGATGCCTGTGAGGTCTTGGCCTGCCGTTACTGTTACTGGTGTTGCTTCGGCGGAGGTCCGGGCATCCTGGTACCACTCTTCCAGGGCGCCCGAGTCGTAGCCGTAGAACTGCAATTTGTAGGTTCCGGCCGGGAGGCCGCGCAGCTTGTAGGTCCCGTCAGTGCGGACGTTTGCACTCGGTCCGTTCGGCTCTGCCTCGGAGACGGCCCGCACATAGGTCGATGTCAGGCTGACACCGTCAGGTGCCTTGACCGTGCCACTGATGGAGGCGCCCTTGGCGATCGAGGCGTTGATCCCTGTCACGTCCTGTCCCGGGGCAAGTGCCACAGCAGTCGCGGAATCCATGCTGGTGGCATTCTCGTGCCATTGCTCTAGAGCGCCAGCATTAGGCCCGTAGTACCGGATCTTGTAGTTGCTGGCCTGGAGCCCGACCAGTGAGAAACTTCCGTCCGGGCGGACATCTGCATTGACCGGGTATGCGCGGAAATTATCAACGTTGTACAGTTCCACGTTGACTGCGGAAATGTCGACGCCGGGAGCTCCCGACATCCTGCCGCTGATGGATGCGCCCTTTGTCAGAGTGGCGTCGACATTCGACTTGGCTTGGCCGTCTGTGAGCGCAATGACGGTAGCGCCGGCTGACGTCCCCGCGCCGCCGTACCATACGTCCAGGGCGCCGGAGTTGCCCGCAGTGAACCGTATCTTGTAGGGGCCGGCAGGAAGTCCGCTGAACTTGTACGAGCCGTCGGCGCCAAGGTCGACTGCTGCCAACCAGTTCCAGTCCGTACCGTCCGGGAACACGTAAGCCTGCACTCGGGCCAAGTCGACTCCATCGGGTGCGCTAACGCGGCCGGTAATGGAGGCGCCAATTACGAGGTCGGCGTCGATACCAGTAACGTCCTGGCCGGCGGAAAGTGCAACGGGGGTCGCTGTTTCGTATGACGAGGCCCCGGCGTGCCACTGTGTCAGGGTTCCCGTGTTGTAGCCCGAGAACTCGACCTTGTAGCTACCTGCGGCGAGCCCGAGGACTTTATAGTTTCCGTCGGCCATTACGCGGGCAGACCAGCTACGGTACTGGTTCGCTGCCGGGTAAACGTACGCGCGCAAAGAGGTCAAATCGACGCCTGCGGGTGCAGTGACCGATCCGCTGATGGATCCACCCTTGACCAGGGCCGCGTCAATCCCGGTGAGGTCCTGGCCTGTTTCGAGTGCCAACACGGTGGCGGCCTCAAAGGTGCCAGCACCGGAATACCACTGCTCCAGAGCGCCCGAGTTGCCTGTATCGAACTGAAGTTTGTAACTACCCGCCGCCAGGCCTCCGATCCGATAGCTGCCGTCTGCGGTCACCGAGACGGATGCGAGGATGGTCATGCCCTCAGCCCTTTGGATGCTGACACTCACGTTACTAAGATTGACCCCTGCTGGCGCCGTGATCTTGCCGCCGATCGTCGCGGCCTTGACCAGTGTCGCGTCGATTCCGGCGAGATCCTGGTTTGCGGTGACACTCACAGGTGTTGCGGTCTCGGCCGATTCCGCATTGGCGTACCACTGGTCGACTGCGCCGGAGTCATTCCCCTGGAACTGAACCCTGTAGGTTCCTGCAGGAAGGCCGGTGACCTTGTAGCTGCCGTCCTGGCCCACGGACGCGTACCTGTTGAAGTAGTACATGTTGTCCGCCTGGCTCACCAGGACACTTACGGAACTAATCTCGGTGCCCGCCGGTACGGTGACCTGGCCGCTAATTGTCGCGCCCTTCACAAGGGAGGCATCGATGCCGGTGAGGTCCTGGCCCGCCGCGAGTGTAAGTGCCGTGGCAGTTTCAATGGAGTCGGCTTCTGCGTGCCATTGGTCCAGTGCCCCGGAGTTGCTTCCCTGAAATTGCAGCTTGTAGGTTCCCGCGCGGAGACCCGTGACCTTGAATGTGCCGTCCGGCTTGACCCAGTCGTACCCGGTGTAGGAGTTGCGGTCGGCTTCGTGAACCGCGACTGTCACGGCGCTGAGGTCGACGCCTTCGGGTGCGCTGACGCGTCCGCTGATTGTGGCAGCCTTGATCAGGCTGGCGTCGATTCCCGTGGCCTCCTGGCCCGCCGTAAGCGTCAGAGGGGTGGCGGCCTCAAGAGAATCGGCGCCCCCGTACCACTGGTCCAGCACTCCCGATCCGTATCCGCCGAACTGGACTTTGTACGACCCCGCCGGAAGGCCGTAGACCTTAAAGCTGCCGTCCCCCGCCACAGCCGAATACCCCGGCGTTGACATGCCGTCCGCAGCATGGACCCTGACCTCAATTCCGCTGAGATCAACTCCAGCGGAGGCTTTTACGTGACCGCTGATTGTTGCGCCCTTGGCGAGCGTTACGTCAATGCCGTTGAGCTGCTGGCCAGCGGCGACCACCACAACCGTGGCGCCTTCCTGATCCGCGGTGCCGCCGTACCACTGTCCGAGGTTCAGGCCGCCGTAGTCAAAAAACTGCAGCTTGTAGGAGCCCCCAGGAAGATTTGAGGCAGTGTAATTTCCTTCGGCATCTGCGTAGCTGCTGGTTACATATTCGGAAGTTTCGGCGTTGCTCACGTGAACGCCTGTGTACCCTTGGCTGACTCCAGAGAAGTCAGCGGTGATTTTTCCGCTGATGGAGGCACTGGTGTCGCCTCCGAATTCTACTGCAGCCGCCGGCGTCAGCCCTGAAACTATCAGTGCCGATAGTACCGATAACAATATTGCGATTCTCATGCGGAATCGCCTGCTCCTAGCGAGCATTTTTCTTCCCCCCACGGGTACGGCAGCGGTGCGGCTGCTTCATTCAATTGTCAAAGAACGCCTTAGTGTAACTCGCCATCAGGGGTATATAAACCGAGTGGAGGAATCGGGTGTAATGAGCGGTTTAGTTGGCTGAGGGCTGCCTATTGCCACGGTTGTAATAAAGAACCTAAATGCAAATCGGAACACAAGAATTCCACAGGATTGGATCAAGAAGGGCGCAATTTCCGGAAAATAGAACAAGAGCGCCGGCCGGAGCTGTTACCTTGCCCGGCAGCTCCGCGGCACCGGGACCCGACACGAGCTCATCATCAACCAGAAACGTTTTAGAAAACAACCTGGTGCAGGCTTGGCCTATCGAAGCTGTTCGGGGAAGGGGCCCAAAGATGATTGAACACGACATGCTTGAGGTGAAGTCCGGCGCGGAGCTTGCTGTAGGCGACGAGATCGAGGCCTGGCACCGGGGACGGCTGGCTCACCGCGGGACCGTGAGCAGCACGTTCCGGGACATCGACCTCGTCTGGATCATCGACTCCCGGACCGGCACGCGCCGGCTGCTGGATCTCGAGCAGCTCAGCGTGCGGCGGGTCGCGGCCGGAAAGGCGGCCAACGCCGTCGGGCATTCAAACGGTGCCGCAAGCTTAAAGGCGTCCGACGCCGGGAACCCGGCCAACGCCGTCGGCAAACCCGCCGCCCGGAGACGGAGGCCCGTGAGGAGCCTGAGCCAGGTGGTCTTCATTGAGGCGCCGGCCACCCGGTAGGCAGCCACACGATGACTGGCCACGCGGCAAGCGTCAGGGCAGGTTGCTGAACCGTTCGGCCTGGGTCTTGCTGCCCTGCACGATGATCTGGTCGTCGTCGTACAGGACGGTCTGCGCGGTGGTGTGGCCCCAGATGCCGCCGGGGCGCTTGACCGCCACGATGGTGATGCCGTACTTGTCGCGCAGGCCCAGCACGCCGAGCGGACGGTCGCGGGCCTCGGTGGGCGGGCTGGTGCGGATCATCACGAAGTCGTCCTCGAACTCGACGTAGTCCAGCAGCGAGCCGCGGACCAGGTGGGCCACCCGCTTGCCCATGTCATGCTCGGGCCGGATCACGTGGTCCACACCGAGCTGGTTGAGGATCTCGGCGTGCGGTTCGCTGATGGCCTTGGCCCAGATCTGCGGCTTCTTGAAGGTGAGCAGGCGCGACGTCGTCAGGATGCTCGCCTCGATGTCGCTGCCGATGCCCACCACGGCGCGGTCAAACTCGTGGACGGAGAGCTGGCGCAGCACCTCCTCCTTGGTGGAGTCCGCCCGCACCACGTGGGTCAGGCGGCCGTTGTAGGACTGGACGGTGTCCTCGTTGAAGTCGATGCCCAGCACCTCGGTGCCCTGCGCCTCAAGCTCCAGCGCCAGCGACCCGCCGAAGCGGCCCAGTCCGATGACCACCACCGAATCCGCCTGTGCCGTGGATTCGGGGGAACGGGAGAAGAAGTTCTTAGCCAATGAGGGGCCTTTCCTTCGGGTATTCGTAGAGGAGCGGGCGTTCGCGCAGCGCCAGTGCGGCGCCGAGCGTCACGGGGCCGAGGCGGCCGACAAACATGAGCAGGATCAGCACCACCTGCCCGGCCGGCGGCATGGCGGCAGTAATACCGGTGGACAGACCTACTGTGGCGAACGCGGAGATCACCTCGAACAGGATCCGCTCCTGGCCGAAGTCCGTGATGAGCATCAGGAACATCGTGGAGCCGACCACCAGGGCGATGGCCAAGAGCACCACCGTGATCGCCTGCCGGTGCACCGCGCGGGACAGGCGCTTGCCGAAGATGTTCACGGCCGTGCCACCCTGCAGTTCGGTCAGCAGGATGAAGAACAGCACGCCGAAGGTGGTGATCTTCAGGCCGCCCGCGGTGCCGGCCGGGCCGCCGCCGATGAACATCAGGATGTCCATGCCCATCCAGGAGACGGGGTGCATCTGGCCGATGTCGATGCTGTTGAATCCGGCGGTGCGGGTGATGACCGACTGGAAGAACCCGGCCAGGATGCGCTCACCGGGGTTCAACCGGCCGAGGGTGGCCGGGTTGGACCATTCGACGGCGGTGAGGAAGGCGGTCCCGCTGACCAGGAGCACTCCTGTGCCTACCAGGACCAGCTTGGTGTTCATGCTCCAGTGGATGGGCCGCTGGTACTGCCGGCGCAGTTCGAACAGCACCGGGAAGCCGAGGCCTCCGATGATTACCGCGGCGGCGATGGGCAGGCAGATCCACGGGTCCCCGGCAAAGCCGATGAGGTTGTCCGTATGCAGCGCGAACCCGGCGTTGTTGAAGGAGGACACCGCGTGGAAGACGCCGTGCCATAGCGCACGGCCGGGCTCGTAGCCGTAGCCGGCGACGAGCCTCGCTGCCAGGATGCCGGCGAGCACGATCTCCACGGTGAGGCTGATCGCCAGCACGCCGAGCAGCACGCGGCGGACGTCGCCAAAGCCCGTGCTCTTGGTCTCCGCGGCCGCCGACAGCCGTGACCGCAAGCCCAGCCGGCGGGCCATGAGCACCCCCAGCAGGGTGCCGAAGGACATGACCCCGAACCCTCCGATCTGGATCAGGACCATGATCACCACCTTGCCGAAGCCGCTCCAGTACACCGGCGTGTCAACGGTAATCAGGCCGGTGACGCACACGGAGGACGTGGACGTGAACAGGGCGTCGAGGAAGGGTGCGCCCTGGGGGCCGTTCCTCGAAATGGGCAGCATGAGCAGCGCTGTGCCCATCGCGACGGCGCCGGCGAACCCGAGCACGATCACTTGGGCCGGGTGCTGGGGCGCGAAGACGTTGAGAATGCGCGGGAAAACTTTGGAGCCTCCGGCCCACAGCCCGCTGAGCCTGCGGTCCGTTCCGGCCGCAGGCGGGGCCTTTGGGGCAGCAGTGTCGCGCATACGCGTCACGCTACCACCGCGGTGTTCCCTACAGCCGGTGTGAAGAAAGAGGCGTTAAGAAAGCGTTAAGATCGCCGGTTTTGGCGCTTTACGGAATCCGGCCGGTGCTAGGCTCCCGTGGTCATCAGCAAACTGCCCATGTGAATCGAAGGACCCCGTGGCCACCTCAAGCACGCAAGGCCGTGGCCTGCCATGCTGACCCAAAGCGCCCCGTTGCTGTGGCTGATCCTCGGGATCGGCGCAACCGGCTACATGATCTACCGGCTCATCAGAGCAACGAAGTAGCCCCCGCCGTCGCAAATCGTCCCGCCGTCCGACGGCGGAAACCTCGAGCCGCTGACCGCCGAGCCTCCCGCCGCTCTGCAGCGGCCCCACAGCGGCCCTTCCCAAAAACCAGAAAGACACTCCATGACCGCACCAGCCCAATACTCCGTTCCGGCGAGCGTGCCCAACCCCGAGCGGGAGAACGGCCCCGGCGGCGCGTTCACACGTTGGCTGCTGGAACACAAGGTGCACCAGCCGGTGGGGCCGGAATCCGCGGAGGGCACCGGGCACCAGCAGAGCTGGTGGAAGGTCATGTGCCTGACCGGCGTGGACTACTTCTCCACGCTGTCCTACCTGCCTGGCATTGCCGCGCTCGCCGCGGGGGCCCTGTCACCGCTGGCCACGCTGCTGATCGTGGCCTTGACGCTGCTGGGCATGCTGCCGATGTACCGGCGGGTGGCGCAGGAGAGCCCGCACGGACAGGGGTCGGTGGCGATGCTGGAGAACCTGTTGCCGTTCTGGCGTGGCAAGGTGTTCGTGCTGGTGCTGCTCGGTTTCGTGGCGACGTCGTGGATCATCACCATCACGCTGTCCGCCGCAGATGCCACCGTGCACATGCTGGAGAACCCGTACCTGCCGCCGTTCCTGGAAGGCGAGGCCGTCCCCATCACCGTGGTGATGCTGCTGATCCTGGGCGGGGTGTTCCTGCTCGGCTTCTCCGAAGCGGTGGCCGTGGCCATTCCGCTGGTGGGCGTCTTTCTGCTGCTGAACGCGGTCATCATCGCTACCGGGATCTACGACGCCGTCACCCAGCCGGGTGCCGTTGCCGTCTGGATGGCTTCACTCGGCTCCTTCGGTGGCGGTTTCGGCAACATCGCCGGGCCCGCGATCCTGGCGTTCCCGCTGCTGGTGCTGGGCCTCTCCGGCTTCGAAACCGGCGTCAGCATGATGCCCCTGGTTAAGGCTTCCGGGTCCACGCCGGAAGAGACGCTGCAGAACCGGATCCGGAATACCCGCAAGCTCCTCACCACGGCGGCCGTGGTGATGAGCGTCTACCTGATCGGCAGCAGCTTCGTGACCACCGTGCTGATCCCGGCCGAGGCGTTCCAGGAGGGCGGGCCCGCGAACGGCCGTGCGCTCGCCTACCTGGCGCACGAGCGGCTCGGGAACGGCTTCGGGTCCGTGTACGACGTCAGCAGCATCCTGATCCTGTGGTTCGCAGGCGCCTCCGCGATGGCCGGGCTGATCAACATCGTGCCCCGGTACCTTCCCTCCTACGGCATGGCGCCCGACTGGTCCCGCGCGGTGCGGCCGGTGGTCCTGGTGTACACGGCCATCAGCATCCTCATCACCGTCGGTTTCAAGGCCGACGTCAATGCCCAAGCCGGCGCCTACGCCACCGGGATCCTGTTCATGATGGTCTCCGGCGCGGTGGCCGTGAGCATCTCTGCCGCGCGCAAGAAGAAACGCGGGGCCGCCGTCGGCTTCACCGTCCTGACCCTCGTACTGCTCTACGCCCTCGTGGAAAACGTCATCGAGAAGCCGGACGGCCTGGCGATCTCCGGGTTCTTCATCCTGGGCATCGTGGTGGTGTCGCTGGTGTCCCGTGTCTCGCGGACCACCGAGCTCCGGGTAGACCGGATCGAGTTCGACGAGGCCGCGCGCCGCTTCGTCACGGACACGATTGACTACGACGGGCGGATCAACATCATCGCCAACCGCCCGCAGGCCAGGGACGCCAAGGAGTACGCGGAGAAGGAAGCCGCGCAGCGGGAGAACAACCCCGTGCCCGGCACGGCCGACGTACTGTTCCTGGAGATCGACGTCACGGACCCGTCGGGTTTCAGCGGGGTGCTCGAGGTCCGGGGCGTCGAGGTGGCCGGGCACCGAGTCCTCCGCGCGAACAGTCCGGCCGCGCCCAACGCCATTGCCGCGATCCTGCTGGCCCTGCACGAGGCCACCGGAGTCCGGCCGCACGCGTACTTCGAGTGGGCGGAGGGCAACCCGCTGGCCCACCTGATGCGCTACCTGCTCCTGGGCCGCGGCGACACCGCCCCCGTGGTCCGCGAGATCATCCGCGAAAACGAGCCCGACCCCGCCCGCCGCCCCGGGATCCACGTCGGCTAGCCCCGCGGGACCCTCTCTCACTTCCTGCCGGTTTGCCACCGGCAGGTTCTAGGGGTCGTTGCAACACCTGAGTGATTGGTGGTGTTGTGGGACGTTTTGGTCGGCCTGAGGTGTT
>NZ_JBQCMF010000020.1:0-82363 GCF_051965295.1 Arthrobacter sp. SAFR-023
GATCTGGTACTCATCCTCAATCAACAGGGCAATCTTTGATCCATGCAAACTCATGGGTGACTCACTTTCTCGTTGTGTATAGCTGCGGGATTAACGCTGGTCTCAAGGGTGCGATCCGACCCGGCCAGCAGACTGGCCGCCATTGCTGGACCGGTGAACGTCTCCGCGCCAATCATCTGGTTATCAGGTGGTCTGAACTCTTCCGCATTTGCTCGTGGGTGTCAAGGTCTTGAATGCCCCGATTGTGCCTGGGCTGAGTGAACGAACGGCACGACTCGGCAGGCCCTTGGGGATATCGATGGTGCCGCGGCAGCGTCGGCCTGAACGCCTGCTCGCCAAGGTTTATACGAGGGTTCTGGCCGCCGAGCGGATCAGCATGGCAACGGACACCGCCCCGGGATCAATGAACCCTCTGGAGTTTTCCCGCGCGTAGCTGGATTTGCCCTTGCGGGCGACCATGTCGGAAGTCGCGTCGCGGCCGGCTTCAGCCGCAGTCGCCGCCGACTCCAGGGCCTCTGACAAGGATTTCTCTTCCGTCAATTTTGCCTTCAGCGTTTGGACAGACGGCGCCAGGGCATCGAACATGGTCTTGTCTCCTTGTTTTACTTTGCCTCTTTCAACGACGCCCTGCGCGGCCGCTTCAAAGGCGTCTGACAACAGTCCCGGGTTGATCACCGGCGCGCCGCCCACCGCTCTTGCCATCCGAAGGAAGATCGTTCCGTAGAGCGCACCGCTGGACCCTCCGACCGAAGAAACGATATGCAGGCCGACGTCCTTCAGGAACTCCCCTGGAGTCGCGGCCCCGTCCCAAGCGGGCACGGATTTGAGCAGTGCCGACATGCCACGCTCCATGTTCGAGCCGTGATCCGCGTCGCCACTGGCGGCGTCCAAATCGCTGAGTACGAGATGCTGTTGGATGATCTGGTCTGCGAAATCCAGGATCCAGCGCTCCAAGTCGGTTCTTGTCAGGTTGGTTTCCGTCGTCATTTTCATCGCCCCCACCGCAATGCGGCTGTTTGGACCGGAGCATCCCATAGTCTTGTCAGCTCCTGGTCGAGTTCAAGGAAGGTTACTGCGGCGCCCGCCTGGTCGAGGGACGTCACGAAATTTCCCACCAGCTGACGTGTGACGCAGGCACCGCGGGCCTCTGCCGCCGCGGTCAGTTCTCCGGCGAGAAGATAGAGCTCGTGGTGCGGCGTGGCCCCCATCCCGTTGACCAGCATGAGAAGGTCACCGCCTTCCTGTGGTGCGAGGTCGGATAAGACCTCGCTGACCATCAGCCGTGCAATCTCCCGGGCGTTGGCCATCGGGACCCGTTCACGTCCGGGTTCACCGCTGATGCCGATACCCAGATCCATATCGGTTTCGGCAAGTTCATACACCGGCTTTCCGCGTGCAGGAGGAGTGCACGAGGAAAGTCCAACCGCGAACGTTCCCGAGCGGGCGACCACTTTCTGGGCAACGGCCAGTACCTCGGACAGTTCCCTGCCTTCTTCCGCGGCAGCGCCTGCCATCTTTTCGACGAGGACCGTGGCCCCGAGCCCCCGACGTCCGGCCGTTTCACCGTCGTCCGGGATCGACACGTCATCGTTAACGACAACCTGGGCCACCTCGATGTCTTCGAAGTACAGGATCTCCTGGGCCATCCCGAAATTCATCACCTCACCCGTAAAGTTCTTGATGATGTGCAGAACCCCCCTTCCCGCATCGGCGCGGCGGGTAGCGGCCACGATCTGGTTTGGGACGGGAGACGTGAAGATCTGCCCAGGTGCGGCGGCGTCAAGCATCCCGTAACCGACGAAACCGGTATGTGTTGGTTCGCAGCCTGACCCACCGCCCCCCACGAGCCCGACTTTCGGAAAAGTGGGAGCTTCCCGGCGTTGAAGCACCCGATTCCCGCGGTCCCACTCCAGGATCTCCCGGTGCGCGCCCACCAGCCCCGCCACGTAGTCATCCACCGCAGCCGATGGTTCGTTCACAAATTTTTTCATTGGCTTCCGCTTACCTCCGGCGTTAGGGCCCGTGTAATTCCGTGATCACACCGACCGGAGCCCCTGGCTCGATGATCAGGTGGTCTGACCAGAACTTTCCCCTAGAAAACCGATCCCGTCAATCCCCGCCCTTCGGCCGGGGACGAAAAAACTCTCGCTATGCGCGTCCCGGAGGGCCGGCCATAGCTGGCGGTTGGGCGCGGCAGCCGGAAATCAGGAAAAAGTATTGACAGTGCATTTGGCGTCTCGTAGTGTTCAGACCACCGGATCACCTGCCATCCAGCTCACTAGCGGCGGAATAGGGTCCGGTGAGGCTTGACGACCGCAACCGTGCGGAAAACCGATGGGTGCCGGCAAGGCTGCCGCCCCGAAACAAGGAGAACAAATGTCTTCATTGGACTACACCTACGAAAACATCGACAAGGTCATCGACCGTTCGCACTACCTTGCTCCGACCATCGATCCGAAGAAGACGATGCTGCTCGTCCTCGACATGCAGAAGGCGTGTGCGGAGCCCGGCGGAGCGATGTACATTCCCAGTGTCGGAGGAGCGCCGGAGGGCAAGGACACCATCGAGCCGGTCAAGAACGTGCTTGAAGCCTGCCGCGCGAAGGGCATCCCTGTCGTGTGGTCGCTCTGGGGTCTTCGCGGGGATGGTAAGGACGCCGGCTTCGCCGACGTTAAATGGGGCCTGGAAGGCCAACTCGGCAGCTTCCCGGGTTCCTGGGGCAACGGCGGTGATGAGCTCGTCGACGAACTCAAGCCGCTGGATGACGAGCCGGTGATCCGCAAGCACCGTTTCTCATCGTTTTACGGCACGCCGCTCACCGAGTACATGCGGCGCGCGGGCGCCGACACGCTCGTGATTGCGGGCCTCTCGACGGGCAACTGCCAGATTGCCACAGCCATCGACGGAGCCAATCAGGACTTCAAGATCATCACTCTCGCCGACACCTGCGCAGCCATCCCCTCGGGGCAGGACGATCCGCTGGGCTATGGCCAGCACTGGGAGGCGCTGAGGAACATCCAGGCCAACCACGGCGACGTCCGCACAAGCAAAGAGTTCCTCGAACTCATCGACGCCGTCTGAGCGCTCTTTGATTCACCGGCACGTCCCGCCGGTCACCGGCGGGACGTGCCCTCGGCAGCTACTCCTAACTGCTTTCCAATTCTCGACAACCGGCGTTCCCGGCTCCCTTGCACGCACGCCTCTGGTTCACGCTTAGTCATCAGACCACCGGGTTACCGGGATACCACAACACGGAAGCTATTTCGACAATGAGGTTGGAATGAACAACAACGAAAACTCCCAAAGCGGCGCGGCCGGAACTGGCGATCATCCCATCGTGTCCGTACGCGGAGTCGGGAAGGTCTACCCCGGCGTCGTGGCCCTGGCCAACGTCGACATCGATCTGCGCCCCGGCGAAATCCACGGACTTCTCGGCGAGAACGGCGCGGGAAAGTCAACGCTAATTAACATCCTTTCCGGAACGGTGTCCCCTACGGCCGGAACAGTCCGGGTTGCCGGCTCCGAGGTCACGATCGGGACCCCCCGGGACGCCCAGGACCTCGGCATTTCAACAGTCCACCAGGAACAGTCACTTGCCCCGAATCTCACCGCCGTGGAGAACATCTTCCTCGGCCGCGAACTCATCACCGGCAGAAACCGGGTCGCCGGCGTTCTCAACGAAAAAGAAATGCGCTCCCGTGTACTTGAACTCGCGCATGAGTTCGGCCTCACCGACCACGACATTAAAGTCCCGGTCGAAGCCCTCGGAGCCCTTAAGCAGCACGTCGTGCAGATCATCAAAGCATTGGCCTTCCGCACACAGGTCCTGATCCTGGATGAACCAACATCCGGCTTGGCCGACCACGAACGCCTCACATTGTTCAGCTACATGCGCCAGCTACGCCAGAGGGGAATCTCCCTGCTCTGGGTCACACACCGTCTCGATGAGCTCTTCGGGCTGGCCGACACCATCACAGTGCTCCGCGATGGCCAGCTCGTCGCAACCGTAGACCCTGCCGGACAGACAGCTGAATCGCTCGTCCGGCTCATGGTCGGGCGCTCCAACCTGGCAGCACGGGAAGAGATCGTCGAGGAAGGAAGGGTGCACGGCTTCACCGGGGCCCGGGACGAGGTCCTGCGGCTGGATTCAGTCACCCGTCACCCCCTTCTTCATGACATCAGCCTCTCCGTCCGCCGGGGAGAGATCCTCGGACTGGCCGGAATCGCCGGTGCAGGCCGGACCGAAACTGCAATGATCGTCCTGGGCGCCGACCGCCCGGACTCAGGAAACATCTTCCTGCATTCCCGGCCCGTGGTCATCCGCAATCCCCGCGACGCCCGCCAGAGAGGCATCACCTACGTGCCCGAAGAGCGCAAAACCCACGCTATTCTCGGCGACTTCTCGATCAAACGCAACATCACAATCTCGGACCTGAACAGGACGGCCGCTGCGGGCCTGTTCCTCCGCGGCCGCCAGGAGACGGCCACCGCGAAAAGGTACGTCAGTGACCTGGGCGTAAAGACGGGTTCCGTACAGGAAAAAATCCGCAATCTCAGTGGCGGGAACCAGCAGAAGGTCGTCATCGCACGCTGCCTCTTCACCGAACCCGATCTGATTATTTTTGATGAGCCCACCCAGGGCATCGACGTCGGCGCCAAAGCCGAGGTCTACCGGCTTATCTACGAATTCGTTGACCAGGGAGGTGCGGCAATCGTGATCAGCTCCGAACTGCCCGAACTGATCCGCGTATCCGACCGTATTGCCGTGATGCGCGAAGGAACCATAGTGGGCGAACTCGAGAGCACCGGCCGTGACGAGACAGCGTCCGAAACCAGCGAACTCGGCGAACGAATCATCTCTCTGGCAACCCGAGGAGCGGTAGCAGTATGAGCATCTTCCAGCGTTCTTCACGAGTACTTGCCATTGACGGCATCGCCGTTTCGATCGTCTTCCTGATCATGTGCGTTTACTTTGCCCTCGCATCTCCGTATTTCCTAAGCCCCGACAATATTTACAACACCTTCGTCGAATCCGTTTCCGCGGTGCTGCTGGCGGCCGGCCTGACCTTCGTCCTGATCAGCGGCGGAATCGACCTGTCCATAGGCTCCAACATCGGCCTGAGCGCAGCCGCTACCCTCTTCGCCACCATGAACGGTGCGCCCACCGTCCTTGCTGTACTTGCCGGTATCGCCACCGGGCTGATCTTCGGGCTCGTGAACGGGGCGTTCGTGGCAGGGCTGGGCGTCAGTGACTTTATCGTCACGCTGGCGACCCTGAGCATCGGGGCTGGTGTGCTGCAGGTCTTCACAGCCCGCACGCAGCTGACCGGAACCGCGGACAGCTCCTTCCTCGCCCTCGCGGGAGGAAAAATCGCCGGGATCCCGACAGGGGTGCTCATCACAGCAGTCATCCTGCTCATCCTGGAGGTCGCGCTCATCAAAACACCTTTCGGACGCACGATCTACGCCGTGGGCATCAACCCGAACGCGGCGTACTTGGCCGCGGTCAGCGTGCGCAGGACCAAGTTCTCGGTCTTCATCATCTCCGGAATCGTTGCCGGCATCGGCGGAGTGCTCCTGGCATCCCACCTCAACTCCGTCCAGCCCGGACTCGGGGGCGGTTATGAGCTGACAGCGATCGCCGGGTGCGTAGTGGGCGGAGTCGCCCTCGCCGGTGGCCGTGGAAGCATCTGGCGCGCTGCCCTCGGCGCCTTCTTCCTATCCATCCTCAGCCGCGGTCTGCAACTGATCGGGGTCGACCCGCTCTGGTTCTCGATCGTGACCGGCGCGGCCATCGTTGCCGCGGTAGCCTTCGACCGCGGCGCCCAAAAATGGCTGCAGTCCACGCTCCGCCCGGTGTCCCCGGCAGCGGCCGCAGCCCAGACTGCCCAGTGAGGCCCGACATGTCTTCTTCCCTGAACGCACCAGCCCTCGGCAACCGGATCGAAACGCTCCTCGCGAAGCCAGGATCCGGCCTGGTGGCCCTGCTCATCCTGTTCATCATCACGATGACCTTAGTGGCACCGTCTTTCCTCAGTTTCGGAAACTGGGAAAACATAGCAAACCAAGCGGTCTTCGTGCTGCTTCTCGCCCTCGGCATGACGATCGTGCTCATCGCCCGTGGAATCGACCTCTCCGTTGGTTCGGTCATGGGCCTCTCGGCCGGTGTAACGGCCTTCCTGATCAACCAAGGGCTCATCTTCCCACTCGCATTATTAGCAGGCATTGGCTGCGGTCTCGTTTGCGGCCTGCTGAATTCACTGATGATCACAAAGCTGGGGCTGCCCGATTTTGTTGCCACGCTCGCCATGCTCGGTGTAGCCAGGGGCGTGCTGTTCCTCTGGACCAAGGGAACGCCCTTCACCCGCTACATGACCCCCGAGTACAGGATCGTCGGAGGCCAGGTCAAGCTCGGCGGCATCATCAGTGTCCCGATCATAGTTGCCATCATCCTGTGCATCCTCGTCTCCTTCATGCTGCGCAAATCCGTCATCGGACGCTACCTGTACGCCGTCGGAGGCAGCCCGGACGCGGCCCGGCTCTCGGGTATTTCAGTCTCGAAGGTGAAGACATTCGCCTATGTCGTAAGCGGTGGGTGCGCCGGACTCGCCGGAGTAATCCTCGCCGGACGCGCCACCAACGTGGCCCCGACTCTGGGGACGGGCTATGAAATCCTGGCCATTACGGCCGCAATCATCGGCGGTGCAGCCCTGACCGGAGGCCGCGGCCGGATGGTGGGGGCCATTCTCGGCGCCCTGACCATCACCCTGATCGCAAACGCGATGAACATTGCAGGCGTCACGTCCGAATGGCAACAGGTCGTCACTGGAATCATCCTGTTGCTTGCCGTACTTCTCGATCGCATTACCGCCTACTTCCAGCAGCGCCAGAACAGCGCGGAAATCGAACAATCCCCGCAGCAAGAACAAGAATCGGCACCCTCGGCGATGCCCAAACAGGCCTTGAGCTGATCCACCTTTGCCCGAAGCCTGGGACCCGCCACCGGCCACCCGCTAGCGCTACCGGCTGATAGTGATCCCGCTCCCCTGCCAGACAACCGCACCGCACCCCCTGCCTGCCTTTCAAAGGAGAAATACAATGGACACAACCTCGACCCGAAACGAGAATGGGACGTCAGGATCCACCCGCCGCAACATTCTCGGAGCAGGCGCCCTGATGGGGACACTCGGTCTTCTCACCGCCTGCACAACTCCTCCCGGCGGGTCCACCGCCGGCGCTGGCGGGGCTGGAGGCAGCGGCGCCGAAGGCAGCGCCGAATTCACCGACGCCCTCAAAAAACTCGTCAACGGGCGCACGGTCCAGGTTGGATTCACCCCTCCGGTCCTGTCCGAGTACTACACGCAGATGGAAAACGCCGCCTTCACGCGGATGGCACAACTGGAAGACCTCTACGGGGTCAAATGGAAATGGGAAAAGTCATCCCCCACCGGCAACTTCAACGCCGTTGAACAACAGATCAGCACCGTCCAGACCTGGACAAGCCGCAAGTTCGACGTCGTCTTCATCTGCACAGGCGCCAACTTCGCCACCATGCAGGGCGTCTATAAGAACGCCATGAACGCCGGCACCAAGATCTTCCAGTTCAACCAGCCCGTCGAACTCTATCCAGTAGATCAGATCAACACCGTCTCCAACATTGGCTACGACAACCGCACACAATCCGGCTATGTGGCTGGAAAATATATCGCGGAGACCCTCAAAGGCAAGGGCAAAATCGTTCAGATCATGGGCCCCTCCGGCTCTGACTGGACGAAGGCACGGCTAATCGGCTTCAACCAGGCCCTGTCCGAAAATCCGGGCATCGAAGTCGTGGGAACGGCAGACGGCGGCTATTTGCGCGACAAGGGACTCACCGCCGCCCAAGACCTCCTCACCCGGCACCCCGACATCAATGCCATCTACGGAGAAAACGAAGACATGGCCCTCGGCGCCTCACAGGCCGTCGACGCTGCCGGACTGAAACAATGGGACGGGTCCCAAGGCATCGTGATCGTGGGCGCAGACGGCCTGCTCTCGGGCATGGATGCGATCCGGAACGGCAAACTGACGGCCTCAGTGGATGTGAATTCCGTCGATAACGCCATCAGGATGATCGACACCGCCTTCCAGTCCGTGGTCCTGAAAAACTATGTCCCCAAGATCTCCAACATCACGACGCATCTGGTGACCAAGGACAACGTCGAAGCTTACGCCTCGTACATCAACGGCATCATGGCCCCGAAGAAAACATACTGACCCGACGCTCCATTCGCATCGGTATCTAAAGGGTGTGAAGCCATCTCCCACTGGGGCAGTCGGGGAAAGGCGAACTTTGTCACCGCCACGCCCGGTCTTTTGTTGCCGAATGGGCCGGTGTTCAGGCCACCGGACCAGTATCATAGGAATGTACCGAGCATTTTCGGGTTGGCGAAAGAGGGATCATGACCGAATCTACAAACAGGATCGAGCGTGTGGCGCGGCTCAGAGTGTCCGACTCCGTCGCTGCCCAGCTGACGCAACTGATCACCAACGGTGCCTATGCTGTGGGAGAAAAGCTACCGGCCGAGCGCGTCCTCGCAGACGAATTCGGGGTAAGCCGCAGTTCGATGCGCGAAGCAATCCGGGGTATCGAGGCAAGCGGTCTGGTAAGCAGCAGTCATGGCGTGGGCGTCTTCGTGGTCAGCAATACCGTCGCTGCCCAAGGCCAGTCCGACCTGCTCGTGTTCGAAGATTTCACAGTGCCCGAGCTGTTTGAAGTACGGCGCATGATCGAACGCGACGCGGCCGGTTGGGCCGCGCAAAGAATCACGCCCGCCACCACTGCCGCGCTGGAGAGCATCATGGAAACATGCTCGGATCCCGACCTCTCGGACGAGGAATTCGTGCAGCTGGACATCAAGCTCCACCAAACAATCGCGAAGGCTTCGAAGAACGAGCTGCTGGCAACTATCTACGGCAGCCTGGAGCCGATGCTGCTCAAATATTCGCTTCGGGTGATTTCCCTGCCAGGGCGTCGCGAAGACTCCCATGCAGGACACGGCAAAATTGTTGACGCCATCGTCGCCGGCCGCGTGCGCGAGGCACGAGATGCCGCCGTGGCCCATATTCGCGACGTCGAAAGGGACATCGCCAAAAACCTGGCACAACCGGTAGCCAGCCAAACCTAACTAGGGCTCTCGCGCCGCCGCTCCATAGTTGGCCGCGGCAGCATAAACGCCAAATCCTCCGGGATTTTCCGCGGAGCCCAACCCATCATGGACGAACGGATAACGCGATATGGTCGCATCTTCTCCCCCACAGCCCACGCTTCCGCTCACGGGCCAGGTGATAGCGGTGTTGCGCACCACTCACGCGAGCAAATATCTGCCCGTCATCGAAAGCCTGGTCGCCGGTGGTGTCCGGTTCATCGAGCTCACGCTCACAACCAAGGGCGTGTTCGATCATCTGGCGGAGATCAGGACGGCTTTCGGAGACACTGCGGAAATAGGCATCGGCACGGTTACCACCACGGGCCAGGCGGAACGCGCCCTCGACGTCGGGGCCCAGTTCCTGGTCACGCCGTCAACCAACCTCGACATCGTCAATACCGCTGTGGCTCGTGGAATACCGATAGTCCCCGGCGGCCTGACCCCGACCGAACTGCACGCGGGATGGAGTGCGGGCGCGGTAGCCGTCAAAGTCTTCCCCGCTTCCACTGTTGGGCCGGATTACATCGGTCAACTCCACGGCCCGTTCCCACAGATGCAGCTCATACCCAGTGGCGGCATCACCATCGAGGACGCACCTCAGTGGATTTCGGCCGGCGCCCTCGCCGTCAGCCTCGGCGGCCCGCTGTTGGGTGATGCCTTCGACGGCGGCAGCCTCGCCCAACTCACAGAAAGGGCACGACGCGTGACCGAACTGGTATCTGCGGCGGCCAAGGACCGTAAAGGCACAAACCGGTGATCACTGTGGATTCCGAGGCTGATAGCGCTGCTGTCACCCCCCGCAATGTCACCGACGTCGTGACCATAGGTGAAACCATGGCGCTGATGAAGGCCGAGTCCTCCGGGCCCCTTGCCCACGTCGCTTCACTAAGCCTGGGCATGGGAGGTGCAGAGAGCAACTTTGCGATAGCGCTGCGCAGGCTCGGCACCTCCGTGACATGGGCAGGTAGAGTCGGAGCCGACAGTTTGGGAGAAATGGTGCTGCGTGAACTCGCAGCGGAAGCCATTAACACACTCGCCTCCCGTGACCACACAGCTCCCACCGGGCTCATGATTAAGGAACGTAGGACAGCTGAGGCCGTAAAGGTCTGGTACTACCGCAAAGGCAGCGCCGGATCCCGCCTATGCCGTGAGGACGTCCCAGCCGAGCAGATCGCCCAAGCCAAACTGCTGCACATAACCGGCATCACCCCGGCGCTGTCTGCAAGCGCCGCCGATGCGGTCGGCTACGCCCTCGACTGTGCCCAGGCCGCCGGTACTCTGGTCTCCTTTGATTTGAACTACCGTTCGGCGCTCTGGTCCAAGGAAGAAGCGGGCGACCAGTACCGTCGAATAATACCCAGAGCGGACGTTGTGTTTGCCGGGGACGCTGAAGCAGCCATCGCAGTAGGCGATGCACAAGACCCTTGGGAACTCGCTCGACGAATTAACGAAATGGGAGCATCTCAGGCGGTCATAAAACTCGGCGCCGACGGTTGCGTCGCAGTCGTCCACGGCCAATCGCACGCTCAACGTGCAGTCCCCATCCGGGCCGTTGACACAGTAGGGGCAGGAGACGCTTTCGTCGCCGGATACATCGCCGAGCTACTCAACGGCCGGGACGTTCCCCAGCGCCTTCTGACCGCCGTCCGGACTGGCGCATTCGCTTGTCTGGTGCCCGGAGACTGGGAAGGCATGCCCCGACGTAACGAGCTGGACCTCCTGGACTCCACAGAACCGGTCTCCCGATAAACACGGCACCTCACTCACTCCGTGTGAAAGCAAAATCCAGCCCAAAAGTGGACGGAGACCTCGAAGGTGAAAATCAACAACCCGGCAGCCACGCCTAATGAGGGCATCCTGGCAGAGGCACTAACGGCCTGGAAACGGGCCTTTGACCAGCATAGGCCCGAAGACATGGTCAGGCTCTTTTCACGCGATGCGCTCTTCCAGGGACTCAGCCCAACTCTGCTCACCGGACGAAAAGAAATTTTCGACTGCTTCGCTGCCCTGCCCCCCGGTATCAAGGCAACCTTCCAAATTATCCAAGCCCGCCAGCTGGCTCAAGGTCTAGTCTGCGGATTCGCCGCCCTCCGCTTCACCTACCCAGACGCCAGAACGGCGCAGGTGCAGCTATCTCTCGTGCTCAGCAGGGACGGTCAGAAATGGTTGATTGCCCAGTACCACGCCTCTAGGACGTCCCAAGGGAAAAAACCCCGCACATCCGCGCTAGCGGCCATGATGAATCCGTTCGCCGTGGACGAAGCCTGAAAGAACCGGACAGCTTTGAGGCCCTTTTTTGTCCAATATCAGCCGAAGTCAAAAGCGGCCGGAGAGCAGGGACAATTCTGCTGGTTGGCAAGAAGCCCTGCAACCTAGATCCTCGCGCGGCAATCTTCACCGTCTGCTGGGAGACCCCGGCGGACCGGGCAACGTCGGACATCCGGGGAGCCTTTGACCGGGAGGCCAGCCGCTCGCCGCGCCCGTTGGAGTTTCGGGCTTCTGAGGGGGCAGGGGTCGTGGACACCACTCCATTATCCCCGGGCTATCATCGGCCGGCCCCGCAGCGCGACCCGGTCGGCGCCACCTGTCATGGGCGGCGCCGATAGCGCAGGACTTCGGGATGCTGATCGTATGGCCACCACGCCCCCACCATGTACTTACGGGTCGTGTAGCTGCCATCCATGGTTGACGCCAGCGACAGGGCCCATCGCCCAAACCGCCCCATTCTCGGTGCCTCCTACACCGAGGCTGACACCTGCAGCCCAACCCTCAGCTTGTGAGACCGCAGTTTCACCGTCGCCAGGCTGAGTGCACCCCAACCTGACGTTGATGTTTCTGGTCTCTTAACGTGTTTCTGTAGAGGGCCTAGAACTCAATCCGACAGGCTGATGTCTTGGAGGCACCGGTGGCTGGACAGCGAATGGGGTACGTGCGTGTCAGCACGCTGGACCGGAATGAGAAGCGCCAGCTCGACGGCCAGGTTCTGGACCGGGTCTTCGCAGACAAAGCTTCGGGCCGAGACACGTCCAGACCGGAACTGGCGGAACTGCTGCGGTTCGCCCGCGACGGGGACACCATCGTGGTGCACAGCATGGACCGGCTCGCCCACAACCTCGATGACCTGCGTGCACTTGTCCAGACTCTGACCCGCAAGGGCGTGCGAGCGGAGTTCATCAAAGAGAACCTGGTCTTCACCGGGGAGGACTCCCCATGGCCAACGTCATGCTCTCCGTCATGGCAGCGTTCGCCGATTTTGAAGGCTCGCTGATCGCCATCCCGCTGACGCAGCATAGACGTCACTCCCCCGGCAGACCTTCCAGGGGTACCGCGGCCCGGTCGTCGCCGACTGGGGGGAACTCGTTGAGGGCGCAGCGTCGTCCTCATCCGGCCGGACCAGGAATCTGCACCGGTGGAGGGAGCCGTCGACGCTGCCACCCGCGACGGCGAGCAGATCTGGGTCCTGGCGAAAGGGGGACCTGCATGTACCACCGCATAGACGGCTACAAGACGCTCCTCGACCTCCCACCCGGCGAAGCCGGGATGCATGGAGTCGACACCCCTTAATGCCACTGACCTCCCCTTTGCCTATGCCGCGCAGCCGCCGTCAGAAAGCCCCCGGAGCATCGGCCATGATTGAGTGCATTTGGGCGGCGGCGTCGCTCCCCGGAGCCGGGGTGTAGACAACGAGGTGCAGGTCGGGCCGGTCCGAGGGCGAAAGCTGGTGGTGTTCCAGCTGCAGGACCCCCACGGCAGGGTGGTGGAACAGCCGCTCACGTGATTCGAAGCCCAGGATGTCGTACCGGTCCCAGCCTTCCCTAAATTCCGGGCTGGCCTCCTTCAGCCGCTCGACCTGGTGCTGGATGTCGGGGTCACCGAGGCGTTGCCCGGTCTCGGCGCGGAACTCCGCCAGGAAGCGCTTGCTTGTGACGTCCCAGTCGGGCAGCAGGTCCCGGACGTAGGGGTCGGTGAACACCAGCCACAGAAGATTGCGGTCCGCCGGGGCCACCGACGCGATGTTCGGATACAGCGCCGCGTAGGCCTTGTTCCAGCCCGCCACGCCCCAGTCCGGGAACAGGGCGAAGGAAGGATTGGGATCCAAAGCGTCCAGCAGGCGCTGGATATGGGCCGGCGCCGTGGCGGCCTCGGAACTGGCTGGCGATGCTGTGGCGTACCCGCCAAGCGACAGGACATAACCCAGCCCGGTATCCGAAAGATGCAGGGCACGGCTGACAGCCTCCAGCACCTGCCGGGACGGGCTGATGTCCCTGCCCTGCTCAAGCCACGTGTACCAGGTGACACTGACGCCCGACAGGAACGCGACCTCCTCGCGGCGCAGCCCCCGCTCGCGTTTCCGGGCAATCGGCGGCAAGCCGTAGTCGGCGCGGACGGCTTGGTCCCTGCGCGCCCGAAGGAAAAGACCCAATTCTTTGCGACGGCCGGAATCCTGCACCTGAAAATACTATTACTCTATTACTCTCACTACTAGTATCAAGAGCATCTTCCACCGGGCATCGGAGCCCAGCATGATGGTATTCATGCCTCCTCTTCGTTCACGCACTGTCACCCACGGCCGCAACATGGCCGGCGCCCGCGCACTGCTGCGCGCCTCCGGCGTCGCCAACACGGACATCGGCAAGCCGATCATCGCCGTGGCCAACTCCTTCACCGAATTCGTGCCCGGCCACACGCACCTCGCCCCTGTGGGCCGGATCGTCTCCGACGCGATCCTCGCCGCCGGCGCCGTACCGCGGGAGTTCAACACCATCGCCGTCGACGACGGCATCGCCATGGGCCACTCCGGCATGCTCTACTCGCTGCCGTCCCGCGACCTGATCGCCGATTCAGTGGAGTACATGGTCAACGCCCACTGCGCCGACGCCCTGGTGTGCATCTCCAACTGCGACAAGATCACCCCCGGCATGCTCATGGCCGCGCTGCGCCTTAACATCCCCGCCGTGTTCGTCTCCGGCGGCCCGATGGAGGCCGGACGAGTGACCCTGACCGACGGTTCAGTGCGCTCCCTGGACCTGGTGAACGCGATTGCCGATGCCGTGGACGAGTCCATCTCCGATGCCGACATCAACCTCATCGAAGAGAACGCCTGCCCCACCTGCGGTTCCTGCTCCGGTATGTTCACCGCCAACTCCATGAACTGCCTCACCGAGGCCATCGGCCTGTCCCTGCCCGGCAACGGCTCCGTGCTGGCCACCCACACCGCGCGCAAGGCGCTGTACGAGAAGGCCGGTTCCACCGTCGTCGAGCTGGTGAAGCGCTATTACGACGGCGACGACGACTCCGTGCTGCCGCGATCCATCGCCACCGCCAAGGCCTTCGACAACGCCATGGCCCTGGACATCTCCATGGGCGGTTCCACGAACACCATCCTCCACCTGCTGGCCGCTGCCCAGGAGGCGGGCGTGGACTACGGACTGGCCGAGATGGATGCCAAGTCCCGCCAGGTGCCGTGCCTGGCCAAAGTGGCCCCGAACGTCGCCGAGGACAAGACGTATTACATGGAGGACGTGCACCGTGCTGGCGGCATCCCCGCCCTGCTGGGCGAACTGAACCGCGGCGGCCTCCTGCACAAGGACGTCCACTCCGTGCACTCCGGTGACCTGGACGGCTGGCTGGATGACTGGGATGTTCGCGGCGGCAAGGCCACCGAGGAAGCGAAGGCCCTGTGGCACGCAGCTCCCGGCGGAGTCCGTTCCTCCACCGCGTTCTCCCAGTCGAACGAGTGGACCTCCCTGGACACCGACGCCGAGGATGGTTGCATCCGCTCCGTCGAGCACGCCTACTCAAAGGAAGGCGGCCTGGCCGTACTGCGTGGCAACGTCGCCGTCGACGGCGCTGTGGTGAAGACCGCCGGCGTGGACGAATCCATCTGGACCTTCTCGGGCCCGGCCGTTGTGTGCGAATCCCAGGACGAGGCCGTGGAGAAGATCCTGAACAAGACCATCAAGGAAGGCGACGTGGTGGTCATCCGCTACGAAGGCCCCAAGGGCGGTCCGGGCATGCAGGAAATGCTCTACCCAACGTCGTTCCTCAAGGGCCGCGGGCTGGGCAAGAAGTGCGCCCTCATCACCGACGGCCGCTTCTCCGGCGGCACCTCCGGCCTCTCGATCGGGCACATCTCACCGGAGGCGGCCTCCGGCGGCACCATCGCCCTGGTGGAAGACGGCGACATCATCAGCATCAACATCAGCCAGCGCTCCATGCAACTGGAGGTCTCCGACGAGCTCCTCGCCGAACGCCGCGAGAAACTGCTGATCAACGGCGGCTACAAGCCCAAGGACCGGGACCGCCAAGTGTCCGCCGCGTTGCGGGCGTACGCCGCCATGGCCCTGTCCGCTGACAAGGGCGCCGTCCGCGACATTTCCTTCCTCGAGAACTAACGGCCGCCCACCTAAAAGATCCAGCTGATTCAGAACGTTCGCGAGAGACAGCGGATCATCGAGCATGCTTGTGCTGACAGCGGATACGGCCAGTACTTAGTTGGGGGCACGGGTCGGCACCCACCCGGCGGCGAGGGTGCCGATTTTCGCGGCTGCCGTTACGTCTGAGCTTGTTTCTGTAATCTCCAGGTTGTCGCCGCTGATGACCAGCACGTCACACTTTCCTGCGGCCTGGAGCCATGCCGCGTGGGACGGGTCGTGGACGTCGAGCTGCCGCAGATGGAAGCTGTCGCCCTGTATCTCCAAGGAGACGGTGCCGTCCCGTCTCATCAGGCATTCGGCGCCTTCGGGCACGGGCCGGGCTTCGTCCACAACGCCCTGGAGATCATCGGTGAGGGGAGAGCCGGAACCCGGCGCTAAGCAGGGAGACTATGTGGGCGGACACGGGTTCCCCGCCGGGCTCGCGGAAGAGCACGACCGGGTCAATCGTGTAGGCCAGTACGGGGACGAGCGTCTTTCCGGCCTCGGTCCGGCGCAGAACAATGAACTGGGCCCCGAGGCTTCGAAGCTGAACCGGATCCGGGCTGCTGGTTACCGTTAGGGCTGGTTCGCGGCACTGACGGTGGCTGATGTAGGTGCGGTACTCGGTCCCGTCCGGAGCGATGTGGTGAACGAGGTCCACCACCAGCGACAGTAGACATTCAGCGGTCAGGGAGACGCCGCAGGATGCGCAGACCGTGGCCGTAGAAGCGGCCCTGGTCACATAGTCAGCAGCCTCGCGGTCCTTGAACCCTTCGAGGCCTTCATCCCACGCCACATTCCGGTGATGCGCATATCGTCAGGGTATCTTTCCTGCTTCAAAATCCGAGAGTCTTCCCCCGGTTTGATTGCCCAAGCCAAATCTTTAGTTCCTCGGCGTCCTTCCATATCCCTTTGGGACGGCCGATTCCAGCACGGGTCATAGCCGGGAACGGGTGGAGGTAGGGCGTTTTTGCCGGCGAGGGTGTTTCACTCTTGGTGCTGGGGGCCGACCCGGTGGCGGGAGGCTGGGTAAGGGGTGTCTTGCTGTGCCAGGAGCGTCCGTGATGAAGTTGCAGCGGCAGTGAATTCTGGGGCGGGACGATTCAGTTACCGGCGGCGTTGACGGTCGCGGCATGCGCCTTCAGGGCGTCGAGTGCACGGGCGCCGGACATCGCCCTAGGATAAGCCTCATGGCATCAGACGATGAGAAGGACCCTCCTGTACCCTCCGATCTCGTCGGCGCCCCGAAGCGCATCCGCCGCGAACAGGTGGCCCAGAAATGTGACCGGTCCACCCGCGAAGCCCTTGCAGACGACCCGAACGACTGAGACTGACCCTGAACAAGATGGACTGGCCGGACCAGGTATCGCGGTGGTCCACGGGGGTCAGCGCCGCCACGGCGCCGATGACGCCGGCCCGACATAACTCAGGGCGGCGGCCCCGTGTGGTCACCCACGAGGCGCCATGTCGAAGCCTGGCCGCAAGATGTGAATGACGGGCCGAGCGACGAGGACAATTTAACGGGCCGAGCCTTCCGGTCGAAGACCATACGGGTCTGCAGCGCGCTCAGCCTGCGCCATGCGGACTTGGCCCGGTTCTGGCCGAAGGCCGCGGTTCGGAAGAGGGCTGCAGGCGCCATGCAAGCCATGGCGAGGAGTTGCAGGGACGTCGGGTGCTGCTAAAACGCCGGTGGTGTGCCGGCGGTGGTCAAGAGTTCGACCGGGTCACCGGCCAGGTACATCCTGCGCTCGGCCTGGCCGTTGAGCCGGATCCAGACAATGCCGCCGTCGGGCATCAGTGCGTCGACTATCCCTTGTTCTGGCAGCCTTCCACCCTCGCGCACCTGGACCTGCTCTCCCTCGCACAGGTTCTGCCACTGTGCTGCGTGGCGGGCAGCCATGTTCTCGGCGTCGTCGATGTAGTCGTCGAAGCTTTCATCCATGAACCTGATCAAAGCACAGGAAGGTGAATCCGGCGTGGAAGGCGCGGACATCCGTCCTTCGGTTGTCGGGAAGAGGGGTCAGCGCATTCGAAGCCCAGCGAATGCGGGCGTACTCGGCCTGGCCATTGGCACGCACCGTCGACTACCCCTCGACATCCTTACTAAGGGTGCTAAGTATTGAGGCTCCTTAGGTACCTATTTCGCAAAGGGGGCTGGTCTGCCCGGTTTCCGGGGAGGCCAGCCGCCTTAAATCCTCGGGCCTCCCGCCCCTTTGGGGTGGACTCAGAGGTCCTATACGTATCCCACTCCCTTGCGGCTCATGTACGCGTACCCGGGTGACGTGCGCCCTGGACGACATACTTCCGCGGCCCGCAGGGTGGACACAGGAAGAGAGCGGAAAAGTGAAGGCAGTAGTTTACAAAGGACTGAACGACATCAGCGTTGAGGACGTACCGGACGCCAAAATCGAGCACCCTGCCGACGTGCTGGTGCGGATCACCTCGGCTAATATTTGTGGCTCGGATTTGCACATGTATGAGGGCCGCACCAGCTTTGAACCCGGACGCTCCTTTGGGCATGAGAACCTCGGCGAAGTCGTCGAGACCGGGCCGGCGGTAAGCAAAGTAAAGGTAGGTGATCGTGTCGGACCGCCCCTCCTACCCCCGCGAGCAACCCGGCATCGAGACGGGTGCGCACTGGGACTTCCCCGAACGCCAACCGGAGAGATGGCCCCGGGAACGGTCCGTCGAGCACGCCTTCCTCACCCCCGTTTTTGGGACCTCCGCACCTCCTGCCGGGGTCTCCGCCCTGGCTGCTGGACTGCACCAATGCAACGACCACGGCGGCGATGCTCGCGATACAGGCGGTGATGATCGCGTTGTCGGTCACATGGGAGACGGACTCCTCACGGCAACCCGTTCAGTCCCTGCGGGGTCCTGCCGCCAGCAGATCCGCCACACCCATGCCAGAGCGATGACGCCAGCGGTGCACCACGCGAGCAGGGGCGCAAGGGCAGGTGCCAGGGTTACCGAGGAGGTGTTGTACGTCGTCCACCCTAGCGTCGGAGTACTGACGCGGCGCAAGAGTACTGAGACATCAGTGGATCAACCCTGCCACAGTCGGTGCCCCTGTGGGCACTGGCGCGGTGGGCGGAGCCGCAGCCACCAGCCTGAGGAACCTGCGAAAGCAGCGCGCGGCTACCGATTGCAAAACGTCCTCATGTTTGGGATGGAACAGGTAGGTCCTAAAAGCGAAACGTCCATGTGTTGCATGTTGCATGCAACACATGTAAAACTCTTGATTGCATCACGACACAACGTAGTGTTTGCCCAATAGCAGGGAGAAGGCTAGTGCATCAACCAGGCAAGCCGCTTAGCGGCGTCTACCGTGCCGAATTCAGGCCGCGACCGTGTCTCTTGTGCAATCAGCATCTGGGCTGTGTTCACTATGTGCCTGTTCAATGCCTGACCGACGCCCTGAACGTCTCCGGTCATGAATGCGTCAAAGATGTCGAGATGATCCTCGAAACATTCCATAGCACTGCGCGAAGTAGGAACTGTTCCAACGCCGCTCATCAGCACAAGGTTGCGCTGGTCCTGAAGCAGGATGACAGCCTTCGTGTTGCCGCTGCCCTGCAACAAGCTCCGGTGAAAATCCCGGTCAGCTCGCAAGGTGGCCTCAGAATCGCCGCTTTCGGCGACATGCCTAAAGTGCTCAAAAACAGTCTTCACAGCCGTCGTTGTCGTTTCATCTTGCAGCGCCGTCGCCCGCCGGGCTAGCGGAACTTCGAGCATCAGGCGAACTTCGAAACCTTGAAGAAGGCTTTCAACGCTGGCGGTGATGACTCGGACGCCGCGGTTTTTCTCGATCTCAACCAGTCCCAATCGGGACAGTTCGAGCAAAGCTTCACGCACTGGAGTTCTGGAGATACCGCCAATCTGTTCCCCCAGTTGACCGGCGGTGTACAGCTCTCCCGGCTGCAGGTCTCCAGCCAGGATCGCCTGACGAAGCAGCTGGGTTGCTTGCTCGGCCAAGTTGCCGGCGCGGCGAACGTTTTCCACATGACGAGTATGTCATCTCATTTTGATTGTTGAGGTAGGAACAAATGCAAAAAGAACAGTCCTTCGCCGTCGTGGGTGCCGGGATCATCGGAGCGGCGGTGGCGCGTGAGCTCACCCTGCGTTTCCCTGGCTCGTCGGTGACCATCTTCGAAAAAGAGCCTCATGTCGCCGCCCACCAGACCGGGCATAACTCAGGGGTGGTCCACGCCGGCCTCTACTACGAGCCGGGGGGCTTGAAGGCGCGACTGTGCCGTCGAGGTGTATCACTCCTCAAGGACTTCTGCATCGAGCGGGGCCTTCCGTATGACGAGTGCGGAAAAATAGTCGTCGCTCTGAATCAAGTGGAAGAAGATCGGCTGCAGAAAATTTACGAGCGCGCCCTCGCCAACGGGGTTCCAGGGGTGAAAATGCTGGATGCCGCGGAAATTAAAGAAGTTGAACCGAACGCCACCGGACGCGCGGCGCTGCATTCCCCAGGAACGGCCATCGTAGACTACGCGAAAGTCACCGGCGCCCTCATCGATGACGTGCTCGCCGCCGGCGGCACCCTCTCCCTCAACACCGAAGTCAAGCAGATCACCGATGGGCCTTCAGGCGTGATCGTCAGGACAGACAGCGCAACCCAAATCTTCGACCTCGTTGTCGTTTGCGCTGGGCTGCAGTCAGACAGGCTCTCCAAGAAGTCCGGCGGCGAGAATGACCCGCGAGTCGTACCATTCTTCGGCCAGTACTTCGTACTGGAACCAGACTATCGAGACCATGTAAAGGGCCTCATCTATCCTGTCCCGGACCCGAAGTATCCCTTCTTGGGAGTGCACTTAACCAAGCGCATTGACGGAGAGATGATGGTCGGTCCCAACGCCTTCCTGTCGCTCTCACGCGAGATCTACCACGGGTTGGGCCTCCACCCGCGGGACACCGCCGAAGTCCTCGCCTACCCGGGATTCTGGAAATTCGCGTCGCAAAACCTTCCCACAGCAGCCAGGGAAATCCGATCCGTCATCTCGAAGAAAATTTTCCTCCAGCAGGCCCAGCAATACGTGCCCTCCTTGAAGGACGCGGACGCCTCGCGCGCCACCAGGGGCATTCGAGCCCAGGCCCTCAGAAGTGACGGGTCACTGGTGGACGACTTCGTCATTCAGCAACTTGGCAGGGTCACGCACATCCGCAATGCGCCCTCCCCCGGAGCCACCTCTTCCTTGGCCATCGCCGAACACATTGTCGAAGCCGCCATTACCGCGAACTCACTCCCTTCAGCGCCGAAGCAACTCTAAGCACCCATCCCGTTAACCCCGCGAAGCGGCTGCGCCTCGCATCAGAGAAACAGGAAAGCCCTGTGAACACACAACTACTAAACGAAACCCCCCTCGAGGAGAAAACCCGCCTCCGACGGGTTGCGACTGCCACTATCGTCGGAACTACCGTCGAATGGTACGACTTCTACCTCTACGCAACCATGGCCTCTCTTGTCTTCGGCAAAGTATTCTTCCCCGCCGGGGACAGCCAGACCGCCACCCTGCAGGCGTTCGCCACCTTCGCCATCGGCTTCATTGCACGACCAATCGGAGGTATCGTCTTCGGACAGATGGGGGACCGTCTCGGCCGCAAGAAAACGCTGGTCATCACCTTCTGCCTCATGGGAATCACCACAGCGTTCATTGGTTTCCTGCCCACTTACGAGCAGATCGGATACTGGGCTCCGGCGATGCTCGTAATCCTACGGATCTTCCAGGGAATGGGCGCAGGGGCCGAATATGCGGGAGCAGCAGTCGTATCCTACGAACACGCTCGAGACGGGAAACGCGGTTCCCAGGGCGCCTGGCCGGCCTTGGGCCTCAACCTCGGCCTCGTCCTGTCCTCCCTGACAATCTTCGTCCTAAGCCTCAACGGCGACCAGTTCCTCATCAACGGCGGGTGGCGTATTCCCTTCGTCGCCAGCCTGGTTCTGGTCATGATCGGACTGTGGGTTCGAAAGGCAATGCCGGAGTCCCCAGAGTACGAAAAAGCTGCTGCCGAAAAGCCCAGGGCAAAGCTGCGATCCGTCTTCCGCCACCAATGGCGAGGGTTGCTCGTGGTCTTCATTGTCGCGATCGGATACAACGCACTCAGCTACATTTTCAAGACTTTCTCCGTTGCCTACCTCGGCGAATTTCAAAAGATCAACTCGAGCGTGAATTCCTCCGCGATCCTCGTAGCCGGCATCATAGCAATCATCACAGTGCCCATCTTCGGCCACCTGTGCGACCGTTTCAGCAGCAGGACGATCATCCTCAGCGGCGGCGTTCTAGCCGCTGCCTTCGCGTTCCCCTTCCTCACCCTTCTGCAAACCGGGCAAGCCTGGGCAGCATACGTTGCCATCGGAATCGGCACGGGAGTCCTTGCGCCCATGATGTTTTCTGCCCAAGGGGCGTTCCTAAGCCGCCAGTTCCCCACTGAGTCCCGCAGCACAGGAGTTGGCACCAGTCGCGAGATCGGCACCGCGGTCGCGGGCGGTCTTGCCCCCTTGGGTGCACTGTCGATGGTGGTAGCCTCTCCCACGCATTCCACGGCCGGAGTCGGAATAGTCCTCGTGATCGCCGGGCTCCTTGTACTCGTCGGATCACTCTTCGATCAAGGCCGCAGATTCAGCGCCAGCCGGAACTAGAACGCACATTTTCCGGCGGGCGGATTGGGTCGTTCCGCCCGCCGGAACGAGGCGCCTTCACCGTGCTTATCCTTCCCCGCATACAACATGAACGGCCTGGGCGGGTCGTCGCCGGGCTGCCCGAAGACGCTAAGCGGTAGCGGGTCCCTGCTGACATCCATACAGACCATGCAATGTTCGTGGCACCAGACGGCCAAGCTTCATGAAAGGCGCCATTGACAATGGAAGCAGGACGGTACGCCGAGCAGCGGCGACATCCTGCACCGGGGGAATCACAATGGGGGTAATATGCTGCGGCGTTGCCGTCAGCAGTGCCATGAGGAAACCGGACCTCCGCCACAACCTTCTGGTGATCTCTCAGATCGTGGCTTGAAGGAGCGGTCAGTGCTTCCTCTGAGCCGGGCTCGTCCGAGCCTTCGGCGCGCGGAGAACTGAGAAGGCGCCATTGTCCTGCATGATTCCGTTCTGTAGGGGGTACGGGGCTACTGGCGTTATCGTTTTTTCCTGACCTCTGCGTGGCGGTAAGGAGTGGCTCGTGCTCGTCGATGCTGTTTTCCAGGTCCAGCCGGTCGATCTTATGGCTGCCCGTCTGCAGATGGCCCTTTCGCTGGGCTGGCACATTATTGTGGCGTGTTTCGGCGTCGGCATGCCGGCCATCACATTGTTGGCGGAGTGGCGCGGCCATAAGACGGGCGACCTGAATTACCGGTTGCTGGCCCGGCGCTGGGCGCGGGTGATGGGCGTCTTGTTCGCTGTCGGGGCTGTGTCGGGGACCATTCTCTCGTTCGAGATGGGCTTGCTGTGGCCGGGCCTGATGGGAGTGTATGGCGAGGTGATCGGCCTGCCTTTCACGTTGGAGGGCATTGCCTTCTTCATCGAAGCCATCTTCCTTGGCATCTACCTCTATGCCTGGGACCGGCTGCCTGCGCGGGTTCACATGCTGACAGGCATTCCCGTGATTTTGGCCGGGGTTGCCAGCGCCTTCTTTGTGGTCACCGCGAACGCCTGGATGCAGCAGCCGACGGGATTCGATGAGGAGAACGGCCGAATCATCTCGGTGGACCCGGTGGCGGCTATGTTCAGCCCTGCCACCCCGCCTCAGACCGTCCACATGATCCTCGCCGCATTCATGGTGGCCGGTTTTGGAATGGCCTCGGTCTACGCTTTCGCCATGCTGCGCGGGCGGCGCGACAGATACCACCGGCTCGGTTTCGTGCTGCCCTTCACCATCGCTGCCGCCATCACGCCCATCCAGATTGGGGTAGGCGACTGGGCAGCCCACTTCGTCGCGGACTACCAGCCAGTGAAACTCGCCGCCATGGAGGGAATCTTCGAAACCCAACGCTCAGCCCCGCTGCACATCGGCGGCGTCGCCATTGATGGGGACATGCAGTACGCCATCGAAATTCCCGGCGGCCTGTCCCTCCTGGCGCACTTCGACCCCAACGCGGAGGTCATGGGATTGAATGAAGTCCCGGAAGACGCACGGCCCCCGGTAAACGTCGTGCATCTCGCCTTCCAGGCGATGGTCGGAGGAGGCTTTGCCCTGCTGGCGCTGTCGCTCTGGATGGCGGTCGCCTGGAAACGCCGAAGGGAGTTGCCGCGAACCAAATGGTTCCTGCGGGCCGCCTCGGTCTCGGGACTGATCGCGGTGGTCTGTCTGGAAGCAGGCTGGGTGGTCACTGAAGTCGGCCGGCAGCCCTGGATCGTCTTCGGAGTCCTAAGAACGTCGGACGCCGTCAACCCCGCACCAGGCCTGTTCTACGGGTTCATTCTCGTGTCGGTCGTCTACCTCTTCCTCACCGTTGCCACCGTCTATGTGCTGCGGCGGCTGGCCAAAGACAAGCCCGTCCCCCTGGCCCCCCAGGAGTCGGACGTAACCGGGTACAAAATCATTTAGGAGGTCTGCGGTGCCGCTTGCCGAGCTGCTGATGGCAGCAATGTGGATCTGCCTCACGGCGTATGCCCTGTTCGGAGGCGCTGACTTCGGCGGAGGATTCTGGGACCTGATCGCCGGCCGGGCCGAGAAGGGAAGATCGCAGCGGAACCTGATTGAGCACTCGATCGGACCCATCTGGGAAGCCAACCACGTCTGGCTGATCTTCGTCATCATTCTTACCTGGACTGTGGTCCCCCCGGTATTCGCAGCGGTTTCCTCGACCCTCTACATCCCACTGACCCTTGTTGCGGTGGGCATCATCGCGAGAGGCTCCGCCTTCGCGTTCAGAAAGGTGAGCCAGCAGCTGTGGCAGCAACGGCTATTCGGAGGGGCCTTTGCCCTGTCCTCCGTACTCACACCCTTCTTCCTCGGCACCGTGGGCGGCTCACTGGCCTCAGGGCGTGTCCCACCGGGGATAGCGGCCGGTAATCCGATCACCAGCTGGATCAATCCAACGTCACTGACCAGCGGACTGCTCGCCGTGACCACAACGGCCTACCTTGCCGCCGTGTACCTGACCCATGATGCGCGCAGGGAAGGCGACCCGGACCTTGCCGAAGCATTCCGACGCAAGGCGCTGGCCTCCGGGGTGGCAACAGGCGTGGTGGCCACCGCCGAACTGCTGGTGCTCGCCATGGACGCACCCGCGCTATTCCGCCAGCTTCTGTCCATGCCCGCCGCGCCCCTGGCCGCATTGTCAATTGCAGCTGGGGCGGCCTCGCTGGCCCTGATGTGGCGGCGCCGATTCCTCACCGTCCGAGTCTCCGCTGCCCTTGCCGTTACAGCACTCCTGTGGAGCTGGGGCATCGGACAGTATCCCTACGTCCTTCCAAGACTGGCGCTGGCCGAGGCCGCAGCCACCGAAAACGTCCTGGTAGCCAACTCAATCGCAGTCGTGATCGCGGGGATTTTGGTGATTCCCTCACTGTGGTGGCTCTACGCAATCTTCCAACGCGACCAATTCGCCAAGCACCACTAGCAGCGCATGCAATCTGGCCGCTTCGGAACGATATACAGCTCACCCATCCTTCTTATATCACGCTTGCATGAGGATCCATCAGGCCTCACTTGAAGCACATGGAGCATGGCGCCGGCGAAACGGCGGCATCGACGTCGGCGTCCTCGAAGACCACGAATGTGGCGTTGCCACCCAGTTCCATGGAGGTCCGCAGGACCGTCTCGGAGGCGTCGGACAGCAAGCGCCGGCCAACCTCGGTGGAACCGGTGAAGGATCTTCCGCAGCCGGGAGTCCTTGATCAGCGGCCCCGCGGTGGTCCCCTGCGCTGGAGGACGGAATCACGTTGAGCCACCCCGGCTGGGAGGCCGGCCTACTGCATCACGCGCAGTGAGGCCCGACCGCTGACCGCGAGACCTTGGGGCGCGATGGGTAGCATCAGCTAGCTGGATCGCGGCTATCAAGGACCCTAAATGTGAGGCAGGGACCCCGTAACCACCTGGACGCCGTCGCCCTCATGGATAAGACGCCGCCCCGCTCCAGCATCCAACCAGATCCAAAAAGCGGACCCGTCGGGCATCCATTCGTCCAGGACGCCGTCAAGCGCGGGTCGCCCGTAGCTTTGGAGGCGGATGCGACTTCCGGCTGGAACAGTGTCCGGTCCTGCAATCCACGCATCGCACCCATGAAAGGTTTCACCGGCATCGAGGGCGGCTTCAGTCTTACCCTGAGAACTCGCAGGAAGCCAAGGGAATTCTTCTCGTTCTGCCAACGGCATGCCCTTCCTCCCACCGATCGGTTAGACCGGAGGTGTCAGCCACTCCACAAGAACTGTCGTTCGCGACTTGTCACTTGGGGGAACGCGGAATTGATGGTGGCGATGTAAGCCGTCGCCCGCCGCACGTACGCTCCGCCCGGGGTGGATTGGGGGCGCCACTCCGGGCGGAACTGAAACAATGTACCAAACAGTTCTTAGCCAAACAATTTGTGCACGAATCAGTTTGAAGTTGTGCGACCAGAGTCACGTCCATGCAAGCCAGCTACAAGCCCTCGACGGCATCACCCGGCAGATTAGCCTTCCCTTGAGATGGCCGCGCCGCCGCGGTCACGCGAAGAAAAGCAATGCCACCCCAAAGCATTTTTGGCCTGCCGACTTGAAGCCCACCCCAACCTGATGCAAAACCCGCACCTCTTGGCCTTCGTCTGGGAAGGTCCTAGAACTCAATCCCACATGTACGAGGTTTTTGGAGGCAACGGTGGCTGCTCAACGAATCGGGTACGTACGGGTGAGCACACTGGACCAGAACGAGAAACGTCAGCTCGACGGCTTGAGCCTGGACCGGGTATTCACGGACAAGGCGTCCGGCAGGGACACGGCCAGGCCACAACTGGCCGAGCTGCTGGGCTTCGCCCGCGACGGGGACACCGTCGTGGTGCACAGCATGGATCGGCTGGCCAGGAACCTGGATGACCTTCGCGCCCTGGTCCAACGCCTAACGCGCAAAGGGGTGCGGGTGGAGTTCGTCAAGGAGAGCCTGGTTTTCACCGGGGAGGACTCCCCCATGGCCAACCTCATGCTTTCGGTCATGGGCGCCTTCGCCGAATCCGAACGGGCTCTGATCAAGGAGCGGCAACGGGAAGGTATCGCGTTGGCCAAGCAGCGCGGCGCCTATAAAGGGCGGAAAAAGACGCTTACTGCGGAGCGTGCGGCAGAGCTGGTTCAGCGGGCGGCCAGTGGGACTCCTAAATCAGCTCTCGCCATCGATTACGGCATCAGCAGGGAAACGTGTACCAGTACCTGCGTCAGGCCCGTCTGGCCGGAACCACTAGCCTGCCGGCCGAAAGCTGAACCGCCAGCCTGACGGAACACAACTATTGGCCGTCTAAATGGCCGGTTCTGTGCCTGCAAAAGGAGCTGTTCCTGCCTTCATTTCCCGGCGTTTTCTCCCAGACTCCAGAAGTCGAACCGCTCAGCGGACATCCCGGTTCACGGTGGGATGTCCAGGAAGGTGGAGTCAAAAGCTGCATCGGAGGGCTGACTCCTACCTGGCCTCGACCCCGGCAGCCAGCTGACAGCGCGCACCATTATTTCACTCGCTGCCCGCCGGGCTCCAACGACGTCGGGGGCCTCTCCCCTGCCCAGAGGCAGCGCGTAACCGGGGATTCGACGTGGAGCGCCTTGGCGGCCCGTCTTTATAGGCCCAAACGTTTGCTGCGATTGGCTCTTGACGTGTGCGGGTTATCACATCTCTGGTTTACCTAATCCTTTAGGTAACGCGATGGGAACCTCGCGAAACCTTTCCCTAAACGATTAGAAAGCAGTCGCGAAATGGCGAAGAAGCCCACGCTGCGGGACTTGAGCGAAGCCACAGGCCTTTCTTCCTATACGGTTTCGCGCGCCCTGAGTAACGGCGCGGATGTCTCCGATGCGAGCCGGAAGGTGGTGCTGAAGGCTGCCCGGGAGCTGGGTTACGTCCCGAATCGTGCTGCGCAGGAGCTCCGCAAGAAATCGCGCAGTTCGATCGCGGTCATCACCGCGAGCACGTCGAACTACTACTATCTGGACTTGATGAAGGGCATTCAGCGTGTTCTGCGCGGATCCAGCCGAAATGCGGTTGTGGCCGACATCGCGGCAGAAGGTGTGTACACGCCCGAGGTGGAAGATGCCATTGTTCAGGATCTGATCCAGTCACGGACGGCCGGAATTATCACTACCCTGACGCTGAGCCTGGAGAACGTAAGGCTCCTGGAAAGCTGGGACATCCCCGTGGTTTTCGTGGACTCGGCACCGCCGAAGGAAGCAGCACAAGTCCCGAGCATCCTCACAGACAACTTTGCGGCGAGCATGAAGGCGGGGGCCCATTTGGCCCAGCACGGGTATACGGATTGGCTCTTCCTGGCCTATCCGGGCCGCTGGTCCACACGTGCCGAGCGGGAGCGGGGGCTCCGCGAGGCGGCGGACAAGCATGGGGCTGTGCTGCAGGTGCTGGAGACGGAGAACGACGCCGACTCGGCGTGCCGGACGCTGTCCGCCTATCTGGATACACCCGGCCAGGCTCTGCCGAGGGCGGTCATCGCTGGAAACAACCCGCTGCTCCACGGCGTCCTCACCGTGCTTCGACAACGCGGAGTTACTGTCCCCACCCAGGTGGCTCTAATAGCGTTTGACGAGTTTGCCTGGGCGCCCTTGCTGGATCCCCCGCTGACAGTGGTGGATGAGGACAGCGAATCGATCGGCGTTATGGCCGCACAGACGCTGACCCGAATCTTGGACACGCAGCTGGAGGCCGAACGGCGGGGCGAGTCACCCGTGCCTGACTACCGTCCCGAGGACCGCCGGGAGGTGAACGCGGACTTAATCGTGCGTCAGTCATGCGGATGCTGAGCTACGGCTCCTCATGACCAAGAGCAACTGACCCAACCGGCACGTGGCCCGCCGGCCGACAGAAGGCCTGTCATGTTTCCACGTGCTGGGTCTCATAAGCCAACGGGGACGTGCCCGCCCCCACATAAGCCCCTTGCCTTGGTACTCCGACAGGGTACCGGCAAGGTCTGGTTCCGGCCGAGACGACCCTCAGGGGTCCTGCACGCCCAGGGAACTGACCCGACAGCCCGGCCGCCGCATCGAAGCGGGCCGCTGCAACACCCACTACCAATTCCATCGACCACGTTTTTCACGGACCTGGCGGGCTCCACGGCCTCGCCGGTTCCGGTTCAAAGGAGATCCGAAAATGAATCAGCTCGTCAAGAAGTCTGCAGTCTTCACTGCCGCCGCAACACTCGCCGCGCTCAGCCTGACGTCATGCAGTTCCGGTGACAGCCAGGCAAGCACCAACAAGCCGACAAAGATCGAAAAGATCGGCCTCATGGTCCAGGACATGTCCAACCCGTTCTTTTCCGCTATGGACAAGGGAGCGAAGGAGGCCGCCGCGAAGATCGGAGCCACCACCAACACCCAGGACGCCCAGCTTGACCTGGCGAATCAGAACACCCAGATCGACACGTTCATCCAGCAGGGCGTGAACCTGATTGTCATCAGCGCCGTGGACGAAAACGGCATCCAGCCCGCGATTGAGCGGGCCAAGCAGGCAGGCATCATTGTCATCGCCGTGGACACCCCGGCCAAGAGCGCGGACGCCGTGGTGATGACCAACGCCGTCCAGGCCGGTGAAAAATCTTGCCAGTACCTGTTTGAGCAGATGGGAGGAAAGGGCAGTGTCCTCCTGGTGGACGGAACCCCGCTTCAGACGATCCGTGACCGCATCACCGGCTGCAAGAACGTCGTGAAGAAGTTCCCTAACATCAAGGTCGTCGGGCAGCAGGCGTCCAAGAACGACCGGGCTTCCGGCCTCGCCGTGACCACGGATATGCTCACGGCTACCCCTGACGTTCAGGGGATCTTCGGCATGAACGACCCGTCCGCCCTCGGTGCGGTTCTGGCGGTCCAGCAGGCACACAAGGCGGGGACCGTGAAAGTCACCGGTGTGGACGGCAGCCCAGAAGCGGTGGCGGAACTGAAGCAGCCCGGCTCGCCGTTCATTGGCACCGCAACCCAGAATCCTGCCGAAATGGTCCGCAAGGCCGTCGAAATCGCGCAGAACATCATCGACAACAAGCCCCCGGCGGAGAGCACGGTGCTGATCCCCAGCGAGCTCGTGACCCGCGAGAACGTCAGCCAGTACAAGGGCTGGTAAGGCTCCCGCTGCCGTGTGGGGCCGCTCGGCTCCCGCAGCGGCCCCACACAACCGGACTGAGAATAGGCCGCCATGACTACAACAACTTTCCGCCAGCCGCTGCTGCAGCTGGAAGGCATCACAAAGCGCTTCGGCGCCACGCTCGCCCTCAATAACGTCCACTTCGAACTGCGTGCCGGTGAAGTACATGCTTTGATGGGCGAGAACGGAGCCGGAAAATCCACGCTGATGAAGATCCTGGCGGGAAACGTGACCCGCGATTCCGGACGGATCCTGATGGACGGCACCCAAATCGACATCCGCTCCCCGCATGAGGCCGTCGCCCACGGCATCGCCATCATCCATCAGGAGCTGAACACGGTGCCGGCGATGACAGTGGCCGAGAACCTGGCCCTCGGACGAGAGCCTTCGACCAAGTTCGGGGCCTTGGACCGCCGCGCCATGATCACCCAGGCCCGTGAGAAACTCGCCCGGGTCGGGGCACGGATCGATCCGCGCACGGAACTGGGCCAGCTCAGTGTCGGCATGCAACAGATGGTTGAGATTGCCCGGGCCGTCAGCGAGAACGCCAGGATCCTGGTCCTGGATGAACCAACAGCGGCCCTCTCACGCAGCGAAACCCTCCACCTCTTCCAGATCATCAACGAACTGCGCGACGCAGGCGTCGGTCTCGTATACATCTCCCACCGCATGGAAGAGGTCTGGGAGCTTGCGGACCGTGTGACCGTCTTCCGTGACGGAACATACGTAGGGACCCGGGGAAAGACCGAGATCAGCCCTCCGGACGTCGTACGGATGATGGTGGGCCGCAACCTCGAGGACCTCTACCATCACGACCGGCACAGCCCAGGAGAGGTCCTGCTCGAGGTCAAGGAACTCACCGACGGAGCCGGCATCGGGCCGGTCAGCTTCCAAGTACGGTCGGGCGAGGTCGTCGCCCTGTCCGGGCTGATCGGGGCCGGCCGCACGGAAACGGCCCGGATGATCTTTGGCGCCGACCGGCCCCGTGCCGGCACCGTCACCGTTCGAGGCAAAGCGGCACTGGCCTCCAGCCCGGCCCAGGCGATCGCACACGGAATCGCCATGGTCCCCGAGGACCGCAAAGACCAGGCTTTGTTCGTCTCCCACACTGTCGAGGACAACATCGCTGTCAGTTCCCTGGGCGGCCACGTGACCGCCGGCGTGCTCCAGCGGGCCAGGATCCGGAGCGCCGTGAAAAAGCAGATGGAACGCCTGCACCTGCGGCAGAACGCCCTGCGCCTGCCGGTCAGCGCGCTTTCGGGCGGCAACCAGCAAAAGGCCGTGCTGGCCCGGTGGCTGATGCGCGAATCCGACGTGTTGATCCTGGATGAACCCACGAGGGGCGTGGACATCGGCGCGAAAAGCGAAATCTATGAGGTCATCAATGACCTCGCCAAGGCCGGTAAGGCCATCCTGGTCATCTCCTCGGACCTGCCCGAAGCGATCGGTATCAGCGACCGGCTCCTCGTGATGCGCTCCGGACGGATCGTCCAGGAACTCAACTCACGCACCGCCAGCGAAGAGGACGTCATGTCCCACGCGACCGGAACAGCAGCACAAACAAACGGAGAATTCCATGACTAACCAGGCTCTGAACAACCCGCAGGGCGCCGACGTCCGGCCAGAGGACGCACCTGCCACCGCCCGCAGCTTTGACTTTGCCTATTGGTGGGACCGCGTCGGCATACTCATGGTCCTGATCGCGCTCGTTGCGCTAATGGTCGTCATCGCCCCGAATTTCGCGAGCGTCAACAACCTCCTCAACATTGCGCGGTCGATCTCGATTAACGCGATCCTGGCGGCCGGAATGACATTCGTCATTCTCGCTGCCGGAATCGACCTTTCGGTCGGTTCCATTCTGGCCGTCTCCGGTGTCGCATCGGTCATGACAGGCATTGCGGGACTCCCCGCGCCCGTCGCGATCCTGGTGGGAGTTGCTACCGGCGCTGTCGCGGGTTGGATCAACGGTATGCTCAGCGCCTACCTGGCACTGGCCGCCTTCATCGTCACCCTTGGCACCATGACCTTCCTTCGCGGCCTGGCCTACACCATGACCGACGGGCAACCCATTGTCTCCAACACGCTCAGTTTCCGAGACATCGGCAACGGGTACTTGGCGGGCATCCCGGTGCCCGTGGTGATCATGATCATCGTCTACGTAGCGGCGTGGTTCATCCTTGAGCGCACCCGCTATGGCCGGCACGTCTACGCAGTGGGAGGCAACGCCGAAGCCGCACGGTTGGCAGGCATCAACGTCAAGCGCGTCATCACTTCCGTTTACATCATCGCCGGCATCTGCGCAGGGCTCGCCGGTGTCATCTTCTCCGCCCGAGTCGTCTCCGCCCAGCCAACAGCCGGCACCGGCTACGAACTCGACGCGATCGCCGCAGTTGTCCTGGGCGGCACGAGTCTTGTCGGCGGACGCGGACGGATCTACGGCACCCTGATCGGCTCCATCATTCTCGGTGTCCTCAGCACCGGACTGATCCTGATGAATGTCCAGTTCTTCACCCAACTGCTGATCAAGGGACTCGTCATCATCCTCGCAGTGGCCATCGACAGCCTGAAACAACGCACACTTCGCCTGCCATGGTCGAGGGCCATCGCGGCCCAGGCACCGGCATAAGAGCCCGTCCGACATAACCGGCAGCCACGTGCTGCCTGCCGCGCAACGCAACCCGGCCACTACCCAGAAGTGGCCGAATTGCAGCCCCACGCCCATTTACTTGAGAGGACAAACCCGTGGCATTGCCCACCATCGCCATCACGGACAGCCTTCCCGGCCGCCGGATCAACGAACCCGTAACCTTCACCGTCGAGGGAGAATTCACGGAAAACCTCTGGACCGCAACCACCAGCGCCGAAGAGACGCTTATCTGCCAACGCCTGAACGCCCAACCCGAACCAGGTAAAACCACCTTCATCACCGTCGTGACCTTCGAGGGAAACCTGGAGCTCACTCTCGGCGCACCGATCGCCCGGCGCGTTGACGGGATTAGCGAACGCGAACCCCTCGAAACTGACGCCTTCGTCCGCCTGGACACAGGGTACTTCGACCTCGAAATGTGCGTGGGCACCGCTCAGGGCACCGGCTCCTCAAAATGGGGACTGCGCCACTTCGCAACACTCAAAGAAGGCATCGACCTGCTCCCCTCGGGCAACAACGCCATCGGCGGTTTCTACGGTCCCTTCTTCACCCCCGAAAACGGCCTTATCAACCCGCCCGAACACACCATCGTCGAGATCGAAACCCTTGAACATGGCCCTGTCCTGCACCACTACCGGATGAACGGGACCATCCCCGACGGCCTGCTCGAGGAGCTCAAAGGCAAGACATTTTCCATCGACTGGCAATTCACCCACGGCACCCCCTATTTCACCCGCAGCTACCGGGTAGATGACTTCCAGACAGTCATCAACGGCCGCTCAATAACCAACAAGATCACCGTCGGCGACGAATTTGAGGCCGGCCAGGGCGACGTGGTCTTCGACCGCTTCGAAGCATATGGCGGCACACGGTACCGCGACGGGGACCCCTACGCCGCTGAACTCGCACAAATGGTCGAAGAAACCATCGCGAACTCAACGTCCAGCACTGCAAAGTTCCAGGAATTCCGCCGCCAACTCACCGGAAACATCGAAGCAGCGCACTGGGATCTGTACTGGCGCCTTTTCTGCAGCTGGGAAGGCGCTTTGGACGAAGAGGAAATCCGCACACGCCTCGCCCGGGTCAGGGCAACCTCGCACGTGCTCGCTGACCTGCCCGAGCGGCACTGGACGATAACCGATGCCCCCGTCGACGTCTCGGCAGTGCCGCACGAAACCATCTTCCCCGGGCCGGCCTCCAAAACCGCCGAATTCCATTCAGAACTCGACAGAACCATGGTCTGGTGGACCTCCGAACCCTCCGGCGCCTTCCAGATCGTCCAGCGCCGCCAATCCGGCTGGGTCAACTGGGGAACCAACGGCGAAAACGAATGCCCCGAACTTCCCGTCGGCGTCCAGATCAAAACCGCATACGGCATGTTCAGCGACGGCTGGCAGCACGTGGCAGACCAACTGGAGACCACACCCACAGTTCACCAGGCCTAAAAGCTGGCCGATGGGCCGCCGGAACTCAGCGCCCCGGCCACAGATGCCGCCGCCCATCGCTCTGGAGCCTCGTGCTGTGATTCCCGGCCCCGGACGCCCGGGTTGACGGACCTGCTCCAGGAACTCCCGAACCTGTTCGGCTAGGCAACCACGACTATTCAATCGGACCTCTGGCCGTCTCCTGGTCTGGCCAGAGGCCCATTCGCCCATGGACTCGGGAGCAAGACAAGGACGCATTCTGCGCCCCGACAAGCATATGAATTGAGGTGAACCAGAGGGCAGAACTATGGCCGAGACAAATGACATCGTAGAGAACGGCTTCAGCGCGTCTTCGGATGTGGTGCGAGTAGCGAGGCCGAGGATGCGTGATGTGGCTGCTTTAGCCGGAGTAGGCATCAAAACGGTTTCCCGCGTCGTCAATGACGAGCCCGGTGTTTCCGAAGGCACCCGCCAGAGAGTGTTAGAGGCGGCAAAACTGCTGAACTACCAGCTGGACCTGACGGCACAAAGCCTACGCCGGGCCGGCCGACAAACACGGTCTGTCGGGCTACTGCTTCCCAGCGTCGCCAACCCATTTCACGGTCAAATCCATCGGGCCCTCAGTGATGTCCTGGCGAGCCACGACATAGCGGTCCTCTCCGCAAGCTTGGACGATAACGCCACACGTGAAGAGGAGCTGGTCAAAGCATTTCTCCGGAGGCGCGTCGATGGACTGGTTCTGACTCCGGTCGCCAACAGCCAGGGGTACCTGCCGGAACATTCCAAGGACCTTCCGATGGTCTTCATCGACAGAGAACCGGTAGGCATCGGTGCTGATGCAGTGGTCAGTGACAATGCCGCTGGCGCGGCCAAAGCCACCGTGCACCTGATTTCCCAGGGCCACACCAAACTCGCCTACCTAGGAGGCCGCACAGACATTCAGACCGCCCGGGAGCGGCGCCGCGGTTTCATTAATGAGTTGGACCGCGCAGGTATTTCGACCGACACCGTGCAATTCTTGGAAGGACTGCGCACCGAGGAATCGGCGCGGACGGCGGCGAGAGAACTATTCACGGGCGCTGAACCGCCGACGGCCATCTTCTCTGCACAAATCCTGGTGACCTTTGGAGTAATGCGAGCGTTACAGGAGCTGGGGCTGAACCGGACTGTGGCCTTGGTCGGATTCGGCGACTTCACCCTCTCGGACATGATGAACCCAGGTATAACTGTGGTCGCCCAGTACCCCGAGCACATCGGCCGGTCAGCCGCAGAACGGATTCTGGCACGTATCAGCGGAGACTCGCAGGAGCCGCGAACATACACCATCCCCTGTGAACTGATCCTCCGAGGGTCAGGGGAAGTTCCGCCGCCCTCCAGGCCAAACGTTCGTAAAGCCCTCGCCTCCGACCAGCCCGGCAGCCATAGGCGGAATGGTGCAAATGCGGAGGGCGACAGAACCTCCGTTAGCAGTCAGCAGCGGGGATGCCCATGAGTTGTCCAGCCAAGCGGTTTGCCTAGTACCGCCAATTGCCAGTCGAGCCCTGGGGCTTCCGCTTCAACACGAAGACCGCCCCACGGCCTGTGACAATTTGCGCCCCGGCAGTTGGGTGACTCCATGGCCGTGAAAGTGACCCGGGCTGGCGGCGGCGCCAAGGCGGGCACATCTTCTAAGGTGGTGTTCCGCGGCACAGCCGCACAATGAAACCACTAGCGTCCGCTGCAGGCCGGCCCTCAACGTGGGTTGGGGGGAATGCCTTCTTGCTGACTTCAGCTCACGCTTAGGCGTGTGCAGCCTGCCTAATTAACAACTGCAGGTCCCACCGGAATTTGCGGGACCTGCAGTGCGTAGTCGCGAACGGTGCGCTGACAACTGATGGACGGGTCAAAGGGAGGGTCATCACTAGGGTGAGGCCGTGCCGTCGACAGCGCTTTGGACTTGCACGGTAATTCGTTGGAGCCTCACCAGCCTGAATTGGTGTGTTGGATCAGATTCCGACAGATTAAGAGCCGATCATGGGGGTGGCCCTGAATGCGTTGACAGCCCTGTCGGCGATAACTTGGTCGTCAGTTCCGGAATCAAGGATGGTGTTCCGGGCTGATTCGGGATCCACTATTACGGCCGTCACGGCGAGTCCGCTGGCAGTGTCGGTTGCCAGCAAGGCGTCCACCTGGGCCTCGAAGCAGGAGTCGCTTGACTTGGAATCAACGTCCATCGCCACTATGTGGTTGTTGGAGACGAAGTTCCCGGTCCCTGCCTTCAGCCGGATGATGGCGGGCTTGGCGCCCTCCGGCCGGACGGTCTGGGAGTCGATGACCTCGGAGAAGTGGTTGCCGATGACAGAATTGCTGCTGCCGCTGATGCTGAGAAGCCCGGTGAGGTCGTCCAGTCCGTTGTCGACTCCCAGGAAAGGCGTCCACGGCTCATGGTCACGCAGGAAGTGGTTCGTGGCTACGAGGTTTTCCGAACTGTTCTCCTCCAGCATCACCATCCCGGGGTAGAACGAGTGCAGGCGGTTGTTTGTGACGCTGGAACGCGTGACGCCGTTGAACCGTACGCTGCTCGCGCCGCGGGGAAAGACGTTGTTCGCGGTGACCAGGAGACCTCCGTGATTTTCGGCGTAGATGGAGTGGCCTTTAGGTCCTGCTCCTACCAAGTTATCGGTGACTTTTGATGCCTGCCCCCAACCCCGCAGTTCAATGCAGCTGCCGCATTCGGCGAGGAAGTTGTGGTGGATGGACAGCGCGTCCGCGTTGTGGATGGTGAGGGCGTTCTCCAGGTAGACAAACCCCATGTCGGTGACGCGGAACGAGTCGTTGGCGCTGGCCACGTAGATGCCGGTTTTGCCGTTGACGTAAGTGTTCTCCGGGTGCATGTCGGAGCCGTCGGCAGTGAAGTGCAGCCCGTCGATGCAGAAGTTGGAGAACTCCACTGAGCTGATGCGGGGGCTGCCGCTGCGCTTAACGTAAAAGGCGGCCCCGTCGGATTTGTCGCCGCCTTCCTCTGCAGAGGGAAGGTCGACGATGATGCGGCTTCCGCCGGGCCACAGCTCGTGCAGGTCCGGCCATTCGTCTTCGGGAACGTTGAACCGGATGCTCGATGACGTAAAGCCGTGTCCCGAGCCTTCGATCCGAAGGAAGCTGACGTCGATCAGCACCTGGGTGCGGAGGTGGTAGTCCCCCGGCGGAATGTAGATTACGGCGCCGGGCCTGCCGCCGTTGTCCACGTCGGTAGCGGACTGCCGGTTCTTGATGTCGGTGATGATGCTGTTGATGACTTCACCGACGTCCTTGGCCGGATTGCCGACCGGCCACGTGGTTACGTCGTAGCAGTTGTTGTTCGTCATTGTTTCTTCCTTGATGTTGAAGGGCCAGCCTGGGAATCTACGGGACCACCGGTTGATGCTCCGGGAGGTCCCTTTGCAGTTCTTCCAGCGTTGGCGGCTGGGCGCCTGCCCGGCGGACGGTAATGGCAGCTGCTTTGGCTGCCATGCGACCCAGTGACTCCAGCACCGATGGTGCCAGCCCGTCTGCTCCGCGCATGAGGAGTCCGTAGATGAGGGCGGACATGTACGAGTCGCCGGCCCCGATGGTGTCCGCCACCGCGGACGTGACCGAGGGAACGGTTATCCGTGCGTCCCGGGTTGCGAGGAGGGCCCCCTCTGCTCCCCTGGTGACGGCGACAAGTGCAGGCCCGAGTCCGAGGATACGTTCTGCAATGTCTTCCAAGGTAAGCCGTGGGTAGAGCCATCGTGCGTCCTCGTCGCTGAGTTTGACTACCTCTGTGAAAGGGACGAGTTCCTCGAAGATGGTTTGTGCCTCAAAGTGGCTGCCGAGCAGTGCAGGGCGGATGTTGGGATCGTAGGTGACAACGCAACGTTGATGTGACTGCTCAATCAGTTCCCTGACCACTGCCGCTCCGGGTGCCAGGAAAGTTGCGATGGAGCCGGTGTGCAGGATTTTGGGCAGCGTTGCGGGCGGTATGCGCGGGAGGTCCCAGCGAATGTCGAAGTCATACTGTGCTGAACCATCGGAGGCCAGGATCGCTGTCGCTGTGGCGGTTCCGCCTGGGACCTGGGAGCCCGGCAGGAGACGAACTCCAGCGCTGTGGAGGTGCTTTTCGATGGAAGCAGCATGCTGGTCCTCGCCGAGGGAGGTCAGTAAGCCGGTGGCAACTCCGAGCCGTCCGAGCCCGTAGGCGACATTGGCCGGTGATCCACCGGGGTGCTGCACTGTGCCACGGGGAGAGACAACGATGTCCACGAGTGCTTCACCCACAACAACCACGTCAAAGCGCGGTGTTCGCTGCTCATCGGAGTGCTCAACAGTTGGCATTTTTGGGACCCTTTCCTATGTATGCGTTGGGGACGTGTTAGCTGAGCGCGGTGACAGTGAGGGTCTGGATGGTTGAGGGACCGCCGGTAACCGCCAGGTGGTTCGCAACGCTTCCCTGTTCAGGGAAAACAAGGTCCGTCAGGACCACCTTGCCGTCCTGCGCGAATACCTCGATCGAGCAATGGTCGATGATGATCTGCAGCTTCAGCGCCCCGTCCTCCAGGACCAGCGGGGCTGACTCCACCGAGGCGAACTTTCCGTGAAAACTGATGTCACCTGAGCGCTGGCGGTCCAGGATGAGTTCGGCGGTGGCCGCGTTGTAGCTCAGTACGGTTCCGGCGCTTCCGTCATCATTTCCGAACAGATGGAAGGTCACCCGTTCAGCACCCGCGGGCAGGATCTCCGCCGCGATTATCTGGGCCCTGCCGGGTACGGCTTCCGGCAGCCGGAAGGCGGAGTCCTGCAGTTCAAAGGAACCTGAATGCGCCGGGCTTCGGACCGCATCCAGGTCTTCTCCCCCGGGGCCGGCCAGGACTGGTTGCTGGATCAGCCGGGTGGAGCCGTTAACCGCGGTGAGGCGCACTTCGCGGGCGAGGGTCATCGAGGACCGCCAGGGGGTGGTGGGCAGTTGGTTGGCGTAGTCCCAGTTGTTCATCCAGCCCATGATGATGCGACGGCCGTCCGGGACGTTGCTGAAAGACACCGAGGCGTAGCAGTCGCGTCCCCAGTCCAGCCACAGGCACTGCTGCAGCGCCTCCGCGGCCGCCGCGGAATCACCCAAGGCGCTGACCCCGCCCGGCACCGCGACCGAGCAGGCATCCGCAACGAACCGGGCGCCGTCGAAATGCCCTACGAAGTACTGGCCGCCGGAGCCTCCTGCCACTGCACCAGGGTTGATGTTGACGATCAGCACCCATTTAACATTGTCCGGGTCCCCGTCTACGGCCAGGGGAAACAGATCGGGGCACTCCCATTCGCCTGCGTCGGCGTTGGCCGGGCCGAAGTCACTCAGGAAGTCCCAGGATTTGAGGTCTTCGGAACGGTAGAGAACAACTTTTTGGTGTTGCGCTTCGACGGCGACCATGACCCAGTAGGCACCCTGGTCCCCTTGGTAGCGGAAGACTTTGGGATCGCGGAAGTGCGCTGAGTTTCTGGTGAGGACGGGGTTTCCTGCGTATTTCTGCCACGTCATTCCTGCGTCTGCGCTGTAGGCCAGGGATTGGGCTTGCGTGCCGTGGTGTTCGGAGGCGGCTTTGTAGGCACTGGTGTAGATTGCCACCAGTGCGGGTGAGTCCGGTGTGCCGAAGCCGGACGTGTTGCCGTGGTCGACGACGACGCTCCCGGAGAAGATGTCCTCTGTTTCGTCGCAGGCAATGGCAACGGGGTGTTCGGTCCAGTGCAGCAAATCGCGGGAGGTGGCGTGGCCCCAGGACATGTTGCCCCAGACGTTGCCGTACGGGTTGTTCTGGAAGAAGAGGTGGTACAGGCCGTTGTGGAAGAGCAGGCCGTTGGGGTCGTTCAGCCAGGTGTCCTTTGCCGTGAAGTGGATGGCAGGCCGGAACCTGGAGGTTTCTGCCGGGGCTGTTTCCGGGCGTGCGGCATCAAGGCGACTGGACATATCTGACATTCCTCTTGGGAGTTGAAGGGTCTGGGTGTTATTGCGGCGGAGCGGCAATGGAATCGCGGCGCACGAGGGGGCAACCCAGAATGGTCGGGTGAAGTGCCATCAGGGAAAGGTCGGTTTTCCCCTCGACGGCGTCGATCAGGTGCTCGGTGGCCCAGGCGCCCATCTCGTAATGCGGCAGGGCCACGGTGGTGAGGCCCGGGTGGAGGTTGGCGGCGATCAGTTCCTGGTCATCGAAGCCCACCACGGAAAGGTCCGCGGGGATGGCCAGTCCCAGTTCGGCAGCGGCACGGTAGGCGCCCATCGCCATCCGGTCGTTGTAGCAGAAGAGGCCGGTGGGGCGGTCCTTGCGTCCCAGGATCCGTAGGGCCGCTTCGTAGCCGCCCTGCACCTCCGAAACCTCGGACTCGACAGGTGCCGCGTCGCCGTTGAGCCCTGCTTCGGTCAGCGTGGCCCGGAAGGCCTGGAGCCGCTGTCGGGTTGCGGGGACATCATGGGTGTTGTTGATGAACCCCAACCGGGTGTGGCCCGCTTCGAGGAGCGCGCTCACGGCGGCGCGTGCGCCACCTTCTTCGTCCGGGATCACGGATGTGATGCTTCCGCCACTGGCCACCGAGTCGACCAGGACGGAGGGCACGCTGCCGAGGTTGGCTGGCAGTTCCACGTCGCGGTGGTACATGGTGGCGTAGAGGATGCCGTCGACCCGCCGGTCCAGGAGGGCCTGAACATCGGCCTGACGGGACTCCAGGCTGGCCGAGCCGGAGGTGTTGATGATCATGAGGTTGTACCCTCGGGCTTTGGCGGCCTCGTCAGCGCCGAGGATGATCCGGCCGGCGTGGGGCGTGGTGGCGATCTCCTCGCTGACAAACCCCAGCATGCCGGTCCTTTGGGTACGAAGGGCCTGGGCCAGGCGGTTGGGCCCGTAGCCCAGTTGCTCGGCAGCGGTCCTGACTTTGTCCCTGGTTTCAGGCCTGACCCGCGCGTAGGAGACCTCGTTGAGGACGTGGGAGACAGTGGTCACGGACACGCCGGCGGCGACGGCCACGTCCTTGATGCCGATGTTCTTATTGCTCATCTGTCTTCCACGTCCTATTGGTTGGTGATGCCCCTCGGGGGCTATCAGTAGGCTACTCGTTGGCTGTGCCAGCCCTTGACGGCGCTAGCCCTTGACGGCGCCGAGTGTCATGCCGGCGACGATCTTGCGCTGCAAGAGAAGGGTGAGGAGGATGACCGGGATGGAGTAGACGGCGGCCAGCGCCGTCATGGATCCCCAGTCCAGGCCGAACTGGGTCTGGAAGTTTGCGATCACCACGGGGGTGGTCTGGGAGCGGATTGCTGTCATCAGGAGTGCGAAGAGGAACTCGTTCCAGGAGGCCAGGAAGGCGAAGATCGCGGTGACGGCGATGCCGCCCGAGACCACCGGGATCACTACCCGCCACAGCGCGCCGAGCCTGCTGCAGCCGTCCACGGTGGCCGCCTCCTCCAGGTCATTGGGAACGGCTTCGAAGAAGCTGGACATCAGCCAGATCGAGAGCGGAAGCGAGATGGTGGTGTGGGCGATGGACAGCGCGATGGGGGTGTCGGCGAGGCCCACGGCTGCCATCATGGACGCCAGCGGAATGCCGATTGCCACCGGAGGCACCATGCGGGTGACCAGGGCGGCCATGATGAAGATCCTGCCGCTAAGCGTCTTGTACCTGGTGATCCCGTAGGCGGCGGGAACCGCCAACAGCAGCGACAGCACGGTGCTGATGATGGCCGTCTGGATGCTGTTGATGAAGGAGGCGAGGACTCCGTTGCGGCCCAGCGCGTTGGCGTAGTTCTCCAGCGTCCATTCCCTGGGGAGGATCGTCGGCGGTACCGCGATGGTATCGATAGGGGTTTTGAAGGACGTGAAGAGCAGGTAGAGGAACGGGAAACCGTAAAGCACCATCGCCGCTGCGAGGAGGGTCCACAGCAGGGTCCGGGTGCTGCGGCGGCCGGCTTCCAGGCCTTCCCGGTTCGCACCGCGGCGCTTCCGGGCAGGGATCACGGCTGCCGGAACGGATGGTGCAGTGGCCGCCGTGGCCGGGGTCCCGCCGTCGTGCTTACTTGTTTCGGCGACGCGCATCAGTTGTCCTTTCCTGGCCGCCAGATGGTGGCCACCGCGACGAATGCGACGGCGAGCATTGCCAGCAGGTAGATGGTGCCCATGGCGCTTGCCAGTCCGGGATCGCCGAAGCGGATCATGGTGCGGTAGATGAGCAGGCTCATGGTTTCGGAGGCGGACTGGGGGCCGCCGTTGGTTTGGATGAGGATGGTGTCGAAGGCCCGGGCTGCGTCGATTCCGCGGACGACCAGGGCGACGGCGATGACCGGGCGGAGCAGGGGCAGGATGATCCTGAACAGCAGGGCCGGTGCCCGGGCGCCGTCAAGGCGTGCTGCTTCGATCAGGTCGCCGGGGATGTTCTGCAGTCCGGCGAAGAGGATCAGGCACATGAAGGAGGTGGTGAGCCAGATGTCCGGGATGGCCACCGAGTAGAGCACGATGCCGGGGTCGGACAGCCAGCCGATCTGGTTGGGGTTGGACAGGATGCCGGCCTGGTGCAGGAGGGTTCCGATGAGGCCGAAGTTATCGATCATCAGGAACTTCCACAGCAGGCCTGCCACGATCGGGGCGATCATCAGCGGATACATAAAGACAGTCCGCCAGATTTGGGAACTGCGGCCCAGCATGGTGAACAGCAGCGCCATGCCCAGCCCGAGGGCGAATTCGAGGGTGACCACCACCAGGGTGTAGGCCAGGGTCCGCCATCCGGCACCGGTGAACGCTTCGGAGGCGAAGGCCCGAAAGTAGTTGTCCAGGCCCACGAAGTCCCGGGATCCGCCGGCGATGGGCGAGATTTTGAAGAAGCTGTCCGCCACCAGGCGGAACAGCGGGAAGGCCACGAAGACGGCTAGGAACAGCGCCGCCGGGGTCATCAGGAACAAGGCGAAGCGGCGATCGGAGATGCGCACGGTTTTCTCTTCCGCTGGTTGGGGCCGCGGCCGGCACCGGTCAGTCAGGTGCCGGCCGCGGGGGTCTTACTTGAGGAGATCCTCGATCTGCTTTTTGGCGTCGGCGAGGAGGGTGGCGGTGTCACCGCCGGCGACGGCCTTCTGCAGCATGGGCACCAGCACCGTGTCCACGATCTGCTGCCACTTCTCAGTGGCCGGGCGGGTGGCGGTCGCCTTGCCCGTGAGGGTTTCGATCAACGGTTTGAAGCTCTCGTAGCCTGCCTTGTCCTGGTACTTCTCGAAGGCGGAGATACGGGACGCCAGGCCCAGGCTGGATTCGATGCCCTTGTCGTTGTAGTCGTAGGCGCACTTGACGAACTTCTTGGCCGCTTCGGTGTTCTTGGTGGCCTTGGGCACGCTGAGGTACCAGGGTCCGGGAACGGCCCCGACCCCGGCGGGTCCGGCGATCATGGGAGCCGTGCCGACCTTGCCGGCCACCGGTGAGTCCTTGGGGATCTGCCGGTAAGCGTGGGCCCAGAAGCGGGTCATCGCGGTCTTGCCCTGGTTGAACAGGTTTTGTGCGGCGGCCCAGTCCACCTGTGCGGCGCCGGAGGGAGCAGCCTTGGCAAGGCCGACATAGAAGTCGAGTGCTTCCTTGTGCGCGGCATTGTCGATTACCACGTTGTTGTTGGCGTCCAGAACCATGGGCGAGCCGGCCTGCAGGACGTGGGCCAGCCATTCGGTTTCCACACCGCCCTTGACGTCGGTGCCGTACATGCCGTCCCTGGTGAAGAACGCGGAGATGTCCTGGTACTGCTTCCACGTGGTGGGGGCGGCCAGGTCGTAGCCGTACTTGGCCTTGAAGTCCGCCTTGTTCTTGGCATCCTCAAACAGGTCTTTGCGGTACAGGATGATCTCGGCGTTGGTCCAGGCGGGCAGGCCGATGAAGTGCCCGTCCACGTTTGCTTCCTTGACCAGGGCCGGGAAGATGTCTTTCTTCGCCTCGTCGGTGAAGATCTCGTCGATCGGCTGAACGGCATTCTTGAAGCTGGGCAGCCAGACGGAGTCCAGGGCGGCCACGTCGAAGGAGACGTTGCCGGAGGAGAACTCGCTGGAGAGCCTGTTAAACATGCCGTCGTAAGGCAGCTCGACGAAATTGGCGCTGACGCCTGTTTCTTTCTTGCACTGTTCGGCGACGCCTGTCAGTTCGGCGTGGCCACCGGCCTCGACGAGAACATTGACGGTGCTGGGGCCAGCGCCACCCGACGTGTTGGCGGGGCCCCCTGCACCGCACGCGGAAGCGGCCAGTGCGACGGCGGTGCAGATGCCGCCGAGGGCGAGCCTGCTGGTGAATGTACGAGTGGACATCTCTGTCTACTCACTTTCTGTGAGGAGTCGTGGGAATCAATTTCGAAAGCTTGACAAATCGTTTTGGTAAAACGACTTGGCATCGAGTGTAAGACGTGCTCAGGGTCACTGTCAACGCTTTGACCCTTCGCTCCGGCCCTGCCTGCCGGTGCTTCAAATGTTGGGAAGGCGAACGGCCGTATCCAGAGGGGGCGGGGCGGACAGTCGTGTGCGTGCCGTTAGTGGGTTGTTTCAGGAGGTGAAGTCAACGCCAAAAGAAGGCTGCGGAGGCTTCCCAGCACGTCGTCATCGACGCGTCGGCCACGCGATCCAAGGTGCTCGACAGCGGGGCCGAGTCCACGGTCGCGTCCTACAGCCCGGATACCGCCAACCGCCCGACTCCTTAGTATCCGGTCCGCAAGAGGGGACCGGATCCGGAGCGGTCCCCTCTTGTAAGCCTGCCAGTGCAGCTGTGCCTTTTAGCCATCGTGGGCAGTCAGGGCAAGCGCACTGGGGAGTCCGCACATAAGGGCACATGGATGAATTGCGCGGGTGACCACCCGGCAAACCTGGCCGCGGGAACTACGACCCGTGCAGCTGGCATGGTGAGCAAAGCTTCCCTCCGCTCCCCTTGGTGGCGCGGACGGGTCCTGCAGCAGTCCGAAGAATGCGTTGTGAGATGTCGTCCAGGCTTAGCCATGGACAACAGCCAGGGTGCGTCCTCGTCGCTGAGCTTGACGTCCTCTGCGAGTGGGGCGAGTTCGTCGATGGTGGTTTCTTGCCCGGGTCTGAGGGATTTAGGACCTGCACCCGGGGATGGCGGATACGGGCACCCGTGCCGACCGTCAGGATCCTCGATGACGGGGGCACGGGAATGCATGCTTATCGGACCAACGCCACGGAATCACGTTTGATGAGAGTGTTTGGGATAGCTCCGGGGTTCTTGCCCGTGGGGCCGTCCTGAAGTTCCGCGATCGCTGCTTCCACTGCCATTGCCCCCATCTCGTAGTAGGGAAGGGCCACCGTAGTCAGCTGCGGCGACAGGGCCTCAGCTACAATTTCCTGATTATCGAAGCCCACTACGGATAAGTCCCTCGGAATCAGTAGGCCCAGTTCCGCGGCGGCGCGGTAAGCTCCCATAGCCATGCGGTCATTGAAGCAGAAGATGGCCGTTGGCCTTTTCTTTCTCGAGAAGAGGCTGAGAGTCCCCCGGTAGCCGTCCTCCGCGAACGAGGACGCCTCTTCGATGACCAGGTTTGGGTCAAAACGAATGCCGGACTCCTCCAGCGCCGTTCGGTACCCTTGGAGCCTGCCGGAGCGCGCCGGTATGTCCATTGCTGTGCTGACGAATCCGATCCCCCTGTGACCTGCATCGATAAGTTCACGGGTTGCTATATACCCGCCCTGGATCTCGTCAGGAAACACGGACCAGAAGTCACCCTGTGTGGCCTCTGCGTTCGCTAGGAATACGGGCTTTCCATTCAAAGCCTCAGGTATCTCGAGAAAGCGGTGTGCTGTATCGGCGTAGATTACGCCGTCCACCTGGTGCCGCCAGACTGCCTCGATTTCTCTCTCTTCTACGTCCTTTGCTCCCCCCGTACTCATGATCAGCATTATCCAACCGTGTTTGGAAGCTGCTTCCTGGGCGCCACGGATGAGACGGCCGGCATATGGAACTGTAGCGATTTCCTCGCTGATAAGAGCCAGAGTGTGGGAGCGGTTCGTACGCAATGCCTGAGCCAGCCCGTTGGGGGCGTAACCTAGCTCCGCAGCGATTTTCTCCACCTTGAGACGGGTCGCGTCAGCGATCCTCGCACCGCGAACGTTGTTCAGCGCGAGTGACACGGTCGCGGGTGAAACGCCCGCCGCGTCCGCGATGTCCCGGATGCTGGGCCGCCGGCGTACCTTCATTTCACAATCTCCTGTGCGGCGTCGAATTTATCCTGTAGATGCAGCGGTGACGTTACACCTCGTACCCAACGCCCGGCTAACACCAGTGTAAGCTAAACCCATTTACCACAGTTAGCGCGCCCATGCCTGTGGAAAGGAAGCTTAAGATGCGGCGCCTCGGCCGTGGGCCACTCCTTCCCGGGCCGAGGCGCCGCGAACCGCATCCTCTCGCCATCACTGCAGGGTTTCGTTTCGCCGTGTCGTGCTGCTGGTCGCGTCGGAGAGCCGGGTCCGGCGGCACTTACTTTGGCGGCCGCTGAATGAACTAGCAACGCCGGCTCCGCACCCACGGGCAGCGGCGGGGACCATATTGCTAGGCGGTCTCTACTCCGCGCGCCCCGTCGTCGTTGTTCTGCCGGTGGGCGCGGCTCTCCTGGTGCGGCCCGCCGTCTCACCGACGATGAACTGCCGGATGGCCCGCAGTTGTGCTACTGATTTGCTGGTCCGCCACATGCTTCGAAGTCCTCGATAAGGGCGACTTTCTGTCGGGAGGGGCTGGAGCTGTCAAACTTGTAATCAAGCCATTCCGATACGAGCCGGCGGGCAAGTTCCAGTCCTATGACGCGCTGGCCCAGTGCGATTACCTGGCAGTCGTTGGACAGGACGGATCTTTCGCAGCTGAAGCTGTCCGCGACCGTGGTCGCACGTACGCCCCGAACCTTGTTGGCGCTGATGGCCATGCCGATGCCCGTTCCGCAAATAAGCACTGCCCTGTCTGCCCGTCCTTCCAGGATGGCGGTCGCGGCTTTTATCCCTACCTGGGGGTAAGGGGTTCCTGGGCCGTCGTGGATACTGAGGTCAGAGACGGAAGCCACTCGTGGATCGCTTTGCAGGTCCTTGAGGATCCTGTCTTTGTACTGAAGCCCGGCCTCATCTGCTCCGACGATTATTCGCCAGCCAGTTTGTTTATCCATTGCTCTTCCTTTCTCACCGCAGGAGCGGTTGCAGCCGATGACACCGGCCGTGCGATGCGTATGAAAGCATCTGCTACCAGATCGGCGAAAACCGGATCGTTCGCGTGCGTGGCAGCGGTAACGACTTCGATGCCGGGACGAAGCCGTCTCTCGAGTTCGAGGACGAAGGACGCGTCCGCAGCGGGGTCTTCGAAGGGGCCTCCCTCCACGGCGTAGCTGTCGAAGCCCTTAGCCGGAATGACCACGCACGCAGGGCCTGTGGCCTGGTTGAGGTGCTCCGCCAGTATTCCTGCAACATCCATCAGTTCCCCGGCATTGATTCGCACGGCCGTAACCTCCGCGTTGTGTTGGAGGAGCGGCCGGCTTCCATCTCTATACTCCTGAGGTACCGTCGCAAGGGCTCCGAAGTTCAGCACCTCCACGGCGCCGGGTACGACAACCTGGGGGAATCCTTTTCGTCCTGCTGTTCGAAGGCGGTCCGGGCCGGCGCGGAAAATCCCTCCGTATGTCTCGTCTGTCAGTTCCTTCACCGTGTAATCAACGACTCCAGTAATGACCCCCTGTTCCAGGAGATTTTCGAGTGCTTTTCCGCCGGAGCCCACTGCATGGAAAACGATCGGCTCGAAACCGGCGGCATCAAGGCGCTCAATGACGCGTAGGACCCCTGGTGTGGTAACACCGAGCATCGTCACACCAACGGCCGGTTTTTCGGGTGCGGCCAGGACCGGGCGCTTACGAGAAGTGAGCATTCCAGCAAGGGCGCCGGCAGCGTTGGCCAGTATGGGTTTCGAGATACGGTTCAGGCCCGCAATGTCGGTGACCGAGTGCATGATGCAAAGATCGCTCGACCCGACGTAAGCGCCGACATCGCCCGAAGCCATTGTCGAAACGAGAATTTTGGGTACTCCCAAGGGAAGCGCCCGCATGGCACCGCTGATCAGAGCACTGCCGCCCGAGCCCCCAAGACCGAGCACCCCGTCACAGCGTCCTTCGTCGGCGAGCTTGCGCAGCAGGCAGGCGGCCCCGCGGGTCATAGTCTCGATGGCAACAGCCCGCGCGTCCGTGCCCTCCCGGCCGAGCCTCAAGTCCTCCAGTCTGGCGCCCCCGGCTTCGCAGACCTCCTCGGCGGTGACGTCGGGCGTAATGCCCGAGCTTGTTCCCAAGACGCTGACATCAATGACGACTACGTCGATTCCCGCCTCATGGAGCCGTTCTTGCACGAAAGCGTATTCGCGGCCCTTGGTGTCGAGCGTGCCTATAAGTACGGCCGTTGGCACCGTTTACCGCTCTCGAAGCTTCAGGGACCGAAAAGCCTCAACTGTCTCCGTGATGGCCTTTTCTACCGGCAAACGCTCAATGCTCGATGCTCCCAGGAACCCGTCGACGTCGACTCGGTCGTAAACAGCCTGAACGTTCTCGGGTTCATCGAAGGGCCCGCCGTGTGCCACCACCCATACATCCGGGCGGGCCGCCTTGGCTGCTGCGGTCATCGCAGCGACACGTTCGCTGGCCTCCATCAGGTCCGGTACGTCACTGGCGCCGATGAACCCGCCCATGGTCAGACCCACATGAGCGCCAATGACATCTGCGCCTGCGGTCGCCATGGCGGCGGCCTCCTCCGGCGTGAAGGCGTACGCAACCGTGAAGATATCGCGGCGGTGACATTCGGCGATCAGCTCGATTTCCTTGGAGTAGCCAAGACCCGTGGCGTCAATGTGCTGCCGGAAGGTCCCGTCGTAGATGCCGGCGGTCGGGACGTTCGTGATGCCGGAGTATCCGGCGTCCATGAGGGCGGTGATGAGTTGATCCGTGTTGCGGTAGGGGTCTGCGGCGCCGATTCCCGCAATGACGGGGGCTGTCTTCACCACGGGAAGGATGTGCTGGGCGAGCTGCAGCGTCATGCCGTTTGAGTCGCCGTATGCGAGGTATCCGGAAAGGGAGCCGTGCCCGTCCATCCTGAACGGTCCGGTGTTATAGGCCATCAGGGCGTCAATCCCTGCCCGGTCGGCTGCTTTGGCGACCAGCCCGATTCCGGCACCACCGAGGATGAGAGGGCTGCGCTGGGCGACCTTGGCGGTAAACCTGTCGCGGATCTGCTGTCTTGTCATGGCGGCCATATTGTTTATCTGCCTATCTCTGAGAAGCGGTTGTGGTGTTGAGTGCGTCGCTGATGCTGATGAAGTTTTCGACGTGAAGTGCTGCCCGGCCAACGAAAAGACCGTGGACGCCAGGCACCAGGGCGAGGTTGGCTGCGTTGTCGGCGGTGACGCTTCCGCCGTACAGCACGGGAACACACAGCCCGGGTGCAGGGCCGTAGAGTTCGATCAGCGTCGCCTGCACGGTGGAGTGCATTTCGGCTATCTGCTCCGGTGTGGCAGGAATTCCATTGATCCCTATCGACCACGCGGGCTCGTAGGCCAGGAGCACGCTTTCCAGGTCATCTGCGGTCAGGCCGTTGAGTGCGATTTTTACCTGGCGGCGCACGGCCTCCAGGTGAGTTCCGTAGTGGCGGTCCTCCGCTGTGTCGCCGATGCACACCAGGGGCCGCAGACGCCAGGCGAGGGAGCGCAGTACTTTTTTGTTGATGAGGGCGTCGGTTTCTTGGTGATCCCGGCGGCGTTCCTGGTGGCCGATTTCGATGATCACAGCACCGGCGTCTGCGACCATTTCTGCAGATATGTCGCCGGTGTGTGCTCCGTTGTCTTCGTGGTGAATGTTTTGGGCACCGACGTGGATGTTGCTGCCGTTCAGCTCGGCGGCCACTGTCGCTAGGGCGGTGTGCGGTGGGATAAGGAAGTATTCCCTTCCGTTCTTGGCGGAACTGCTCACGTACTCCCTGAGATGTGCCGCGTATCGCGCTGACTCGCCCAGGGTCTTGTTCATCTTCCAAGAAGTGCCCAGCCAGAAGGGCAACACTTCCTTATCCCCCATCGTCAGATGCCCGGCTGCCCGGCTTTGGCCTTCAGGAAGGCCTCAGTCACATCGTCGGGGACCACTACGTCAATTTCTTCCCGCTCGTTCAGGCTGCGGGCCAGCGCTTCCATCGTGACCGTGTTGATGACGGTCTCAGCCAGGCCTACGCGCGGCTTCGCATCATTTCGGACGACGTCGGCAACGTTGAGCAACTGATCCTGGAAGGCGTTTGACTTAGCAATGGCATACCGGTCCTCCAGGGTCCTGAAGATCCGTTCTGGGTCCCTATGGCTGGTCGGGATGGCCCGGCGGATTGAGATTTCTGTCTCGTCATAGATCGTCCAGGTGAAGGGCAGATAAAGCGTCCCCTTGTCCCCTGAAATCTGCAGTTCCTGGGTGGAATCGGAAATTTCGCTGGCCTCGATCATTCCGACGGTGTCGTTTGCGTAATCGATGAGGCCAATGATCTTGTCGCTGGTGCCGAAAACGTTCTTCGCGCGGCCGAAGGCGGCGACGCGTGTCGGCACGGCACCTGCTACGTGTGTGCAGGCATTGATGGCATATGCGCCGATGTCGTAGAGCGCGCCGCCGCCCTGGTCCGCGCGGAACCGCCACGGACGGTTCGGGTCGTTCGGATCGATGCCCAGTTCGGATGCCAGGTTCACGTAGGTGAAGCTGGCGCGCACGTGGTCAAGCTTGCCCAGCTCGCCGGCGGCCAGTAGCCGGTCAATCCGTGTGATGGCAGGGTGGTGGCGGTACATGAAGGCTTCGGTGATGATGGCACCGGTTTCTTTGGCCAGGGTCCATACTTCGAGTGCTTCGGCCCCGGTGAGGACGAAGGGCTTTTCGCAGAGGACATACCGGATACCTGCTGCAACGCACTGGCGGATCAGTTCCAGGTGCGTGCTGGGCCAGGTGGCGATAATGACGCCGTCCAGCTGTTCGGAAGCGAGCATCGCTGCAACGTTGCCGTAGGCCTTGCCCCACCCGTACTTGGCAACTATCGCTTCGGCGGCCTGAAGGTTTTCATCGGCGGCCGCTACGATCTGCAGTTCGTCTTGGATGCCTGCTGCTGCGACGCCGTGGACGCCGGCAATGTAGCCGGCTCCGATCACGCCGAGCCGGACTGGGTTTTTTTCTGACATGGTTGTCTCTCTTACTTGATCAGCGACCCGCGGTGCAGCTGTGCACGCGCGTCGAGGACTTTTTGGACGTTGCGGAAGAGGATGTTGTCTTTTTCCGTGTCCGTGATGTTGGCGTTAAGGACGGACTGCAGTACCTTGCCAAGGTCGTAGAAAGGTGCGTCGCTCCCGAAAACGACGCGTTCGCTGCCCACCGCCGAGACAAGGGACTCGGTCATCCGCGGGTCTGACTGGTAGGCCACGTCGAAAAATACGTTGGGCAGATCCTTGACTATTTCGACCGCCTCCGCCTGCTGCTGCGGGGTGAGGAACGCATGGCCGAGAAAGATCGTTACGTTCGGGAACTTGCTGGCAGCCACGCGCACGGCCCGTGGTGACTCCCCCGAGCCGGGATCGGGAGAGCAATGCATGAGGCACAGGGCCCGCCGGTCGTCCAGGACCTCAAATAGTGGATCTACCCGCAGGGGGACGTCCAGGTAGTAGCCTTCCAGCATTGGATGGACAGAGATGCCGGCCAAACCCAGGTCATCGAGCAATCGGAGGAGCTCCGTGACGGCCAGTTCCTCGTGCCTGGGTTCAACCAGGCCGAGCCCGGCAGGGAAACGTTCCGGGTGATCCCTGACCGCCTCGGCGACAATGTCGTTCATGCGCCGCGTGTTAACGATGCCTTCGGCCTGACGGTCGGCTGCTGCCGGGGACAACAAGGATTCTGTTACGCCGGCAGCGTCCATGCTTCGGATCATCTGTTCCACCGTCTGGCCGATGTTGTTCGCCACGGTCTTGCCGATGTGTGCGTGGACATCGATGCTTCGGCGCATCATGATTCCTGCTGATTCAGCGCCGCGGGCCTGGGCCGCCGTCATGCTTCTTCCACTGATGTGCGCATGGTAAGGGGTGCTCCTGCAGGTACCAGCTCGTGGGCGTTTTCCGGAGTCGTGCCTTCGGGCCCGCCGGGGCTGTACATCACCAGCAGATGCAGAGGTGCCCAGCCAGTGTTATGGGAGTCATGGAAGACGCCGACGGGAATATGGATCGCGTCTCCCGGGCCGATGGGAATCCGGTTACCTTCGCCTACAGTGAAAGCGCCGTGTCCGGAAATGACATAGACCACTTCGTCGCTGTCCTCGTGATTGTGCCACTCGTGCGACTGGCCCGGGAGGACGATCACCTCGCCAAGAGACATTTGTGCCCCTTGGTCTGCCGTGATCAGCCACTTCGCAACGCCCCACGGCAGGACGACGGACTCTACGGTGTTTGCGCTGTTGGAACTATTCATGCTTTATCTCGTGTCTGCTAGAGGTCAGTTCTCGGTCAGACCGGTGAAACGCCACCCGGTCTTCATCGTGAAACCGGTGTACGTGCGGTCCAGGATCAGCATGAGTGAGACCATGCTGTCGATGAGCCGTGCATTGTGGAGCGGCCCGCAATCGAGCACTCGATGGTTCAAATCCGCCGCGAGTGCTGCAACTACAGCTTTGGCTTCGTCATCGTCGCCAGCGATTTTCACATCCGGGCGGTTACCGTCCGCTGCGCCGGGTGCATTGACGGTTGCCGCGAAGTTGTCTTTGAAGGCTGCAACGAGACCGTCGGTGGTTCCCAGCGCCTTCGCCGTGTACTCCGCGCCGGCCAGTTCATTGCCCGGCAGTGCGTCGAAGGGGTTGGAAATGTCGATGATGGTCTTTCCTGCCAGGGCTTCCTGGTGTTCCTCAACAAAGGGGACGACAGCTGTGAAGGGAATGGCCAGGACGACCGTGTCGCTGCCCGCCAGGGCGGTGCGGTAATCGCCTACCACCGCTGGCTCATAGCCCAGGTCTGCGCTCTGAACCGCTTCAGGGGAGCGGGACCCGATCTGGACCTGGTGTCCCGCCTTGGTCCAGCCCTTACCGAGGGCGCTTGCCATGAGTCCTGTGCCCATGATCGCAATAGTGCTCACGTCGTTGTTCCTTTCACAGTTCTTGAAAATGCTTTACGGCCGGCTCTCCCGCGAGGTATTCACCGATGAGGTCCTGGAACTTCGAAAACTCCGGGGATCCTACGAATTTCTCGACATGATCCTCGAGAGTCCGCCACCAGACGAGCAACACATATTCGTCTGCTGAAGCCGAGCGGGTCAGCGAGGACTCGATGTGGCCGGGAGCAGCTTCAATAAGGAGCTTCGCCTCCGAAAACGCGGACTCAAATGCGGCCTCTGAACCGTCCTTGATCGACAGTTGGGCAACTTCCAAAACACTCAATGGACCCTCCTCAGGGCAAGTGGTAAGTGGGGGGTGAAACGGAAAAGGCGCAGGTCCATGACCTCTGGAGAACAGGCATTAATGGCTTCAGATCCCGTGCGCCCTGGAGCGCCTTCTCGCTCGCGGCGCTCGATCCATCGCTGTGCTAAATGGATTTAGCTGACTATAAGCAGCTCCCCGAACCGCGGTCAAGAGGCTTGCCGAAAAACGCATAATCGGCCGCAAACCCCATTCCCCACCGTGCACGTCGGACAGGCACCCGCTCGCACTAGGGGAGTCTCGCCCACAACGGTCTGCCCCAGCCTTCCCTTGGCACCTCTCGGCGGCCTCCGGTTGGGGAGGAGGTCCGGCAGCACATCCGCGCGCTGCACGGATTCGGAACATGGAGATGCTGAGTGAAATCTATTGACAACCCGAGACGTGAGCTGTTTCACTCATTCCCGGCGCTAAATGCATTTAGCAGGCTCGGCCGGGCTAAATGTACGTCTGGAGCCACGGAACCCTCGTCTGCAGGCAGTTCGCCGGGAACACGAGGCCTGCCCAGAACGACCAGCACCATCCCGGACAATGACGTGACTGATCCGCGTTGACCGCGGACAATGCACGATGCAAAGGAGCACGATGTGGGAATAAAGAAAACTGCAATACTTCGAATGGCGGCGCTGGCAGCCGCATCCTCCCTGTTCTTGGCCGGTTGCGCCGGCGGAGACGCCGGCGGGACAAGTGAGGGCCCGACGGGGGATTACAAGGCCCCGGAATCGAACGTTCAGGCAAATCTGACCATCTCGAACTGGGGAAATCCCGGTGACGAGGCCGTTTACGACGCGGCCATTAAACGCTTCAACAAGAAGTACCCCAACGTCAAGGTCACCAACAACTTCACCCAGGTCGTGAACTGGAGTGACTACATCAACAAGATCCTGACATCCGTGGCCTCCGGCGACGCACCTGACATCATCAACATCGCCACCGAGGGCGTCGAGTTCGGCCTCAGCAAGGATCTCTTCCTCCCGCTCACGAATTACGTAAAGCAGGATGAATCCGTAAAAGCCCTTATGGCCGACATTGATCCGAACCTCCTGAAAGGCTTCACCAAGGGCGAAGACACCTACTTGGTGCCCAATAACTGGAACGCCATGGTCATGTACTACAACGAAGACATGTTCGCCAAGGCCGGCATCAAACGGCCCAGTGATGACTGGACATGGGACGAGTTCCTTGCCGCGTCCAAAAAACTGACAAGCGGCCAAGGCGGCGAAAAGAAGTACGGCTTCGGCCTCCAAAACTACACCTTTGCCTACATCCCGTGGCTCTACTCCAACGGGGCGTCCCTCGCCTCCGACGATCTGAACAAGCCGACACTGAACTCGCCGAAAACCATCGAGTCAATGAAGTTCCTGCAAAGCCTGGTCAAGGAACACGGCGTAGCACCGGAACCGGCCGGGACCGAGGCCAACGACCTTTTCACCGCCGGAAAAGTCGCCATGGTGGCAGCGCCGGCAAATCTCTCCTCGACCCTGATCAAGGGCTCCCCTGATTTGAAGTTTGGCATTGTCCCCATGCCCAAGAAATCCGAAAAGGCGACTGTTTTCGGAGCAGCAGGATTCTCGATCTACAAAAACACCAAGAACCGGGACCTCGCATGGGAACTCCTCAAGGAACTTGCAAGCCAGGATGTTCAGAAGTCGTGGGCCACTCTCGGCACGTCGAATCCCACCACGCACACAGCGGCAACTTCCAAAGTGTTCCTCGGCCGTCATCGCGACGCCAAGTACCTGTACGACACGATCAAGTATGCCAAGCCTGTCGCCGCGCCAACATTCTTCACCTCACTTGAGCCCGCCTTCCAAAGGGCAATTGCCAGCATCCTGGCCGGCGGAGACGCTGCAGCTGAGCTGGAGAAGGCAAATTCCGAGGTAGAGGCAACGGTCGGTAATGGCTGACCTTCTCTCCACCGAGAGCTCCCGGCTTCCCTTCCGGACCGCGACTGCCGTCCGGAAGGGAAGCCCATCGAGCCGCAGGGAAGCCATCACCGGCTATTGGTTCGTGGCACCGTCCGTGTTGGGATTTGCAATATTTGTGCTCGGGCCCCTCGCTGCCGTCTTGTACTTCAGCTTCACCAAGTACGACGTGATAGCCCCTCCGAAATTCGTCGGCTTTCAGAACTATGCACGACTCTTCTCCGATGCCCGTCTCGGGACGGTGTACTTCAACACCATCATTTACGTGGTCGCAGCAGTGGTCTTCATCAACGTACTCGCAGTGATATTCGCTGTTCTCGTCAACCAGCGAATGCCACGGTCCATGACGGTCATTTTCCGGTCGGTGTATTTCTTCCCGTCCCTCGTCTCCCTGGTCTACGTCGCACTCATCTGGCAGGCACTCTTCCAGCGCGACACAGGCATTGTCAACTACTACATCCAGGCACTCGGAGGACAGCCCCTGAGCTGGCTCACGGACGACGCCCAGGCGCGATGGAGCGTGATCATTGTCGATGTCTGGCGGAACATCGGGTTTGCCATGCTCATCTACACGGCCGCCCTGCAGGAGGTGCCGCGCGAACTCGAGGAAGCCGCAAAGATCGACGGTGCGGGGCCGATAACAATCTTCCGCAAGGTAACCATCCCTATGATCAGCCAAGCGATCTTCTTCAATATCACCATCACGGTCATCGGCGCGTTCCAGATCTACGAGTCGATTATCGTCCTGACCGGCGGCGGTCCGGGGGACGCCACCCGAAGCATCGTCATGTATATCGCCGAGCGCGCCTTCAGTGACTTCCAAATCGGGTACGCCTCCGCGATCTCCGTGACGTTGTTCGTGATCATCCTCCTGGTAACGCTGGTTCAATTCCGACTCCGAAAGAGGTGGGTTCACTATGAGTAGGACACTCGTGACCGCCACAAAGCCGCAAGTCCCAGCCGCGCCCCGACGGGATACTGCGCGCGCAATCCCCGTGGGCCGCATCCTCGCCATGGCTGTACTGGTGTTGGGCGGGATCGGCATGATCGCCCCGTTCCTCTGGATGTTTGTCACGTCATTAAAGTCGCCGGAAAACGCCTATGACCTACCCCCAAACTGGATACCCCTTGAGTTCAGGTGGGACAACTACGCCCAAGCGGTCAACGGGCCCTTGCCCCTGCTGACCAACATGCTCAACAGCTCAGTCATCGCAATCGTCACAACTCTCGGGCTCCTCATCACAGCACCGCTGGCAGGTTATGCCTTTGCCAGGCTGAAATTCCCTGGTCAGAACGGCCTCTTCGTCATGCTGCTGGCCTCCATGATGGTGCCCATCCAGGTCACGGTGATTCCGCTGTTTCTCATTATGAGAAACCTAGGGCTTATCAACTCACCCTGGAGTCTGATCCTTCCCTACGTGACAGGAGCCTTCGGCGTCTTCCTGATGCGGCAGTTCTTCCTCACCATCCCCAAGGAGCTCATTGAAGCTGCCAAAATCGATGGCGCCGGGCCCTGGCAAACCTACCGGCTGGTCGCGCTCCCTCTGGTCAAGAACGGACTGAGCTCCCTAGGCGTTATCACCTTCCTCGCCAGTTGGAACGCGTACTTCCTGCCTTCTATCTTCCTCAGCAGCCAAGGTTCGGCCACCCTGCCCCTGGCCCTCGTCCTCATGCGAGGCCCGTTTAGCACCGGCCAGGTAAACATCATCATGGCAGCCACGGCTCTCGCCATCCTGCCGGCCCTGATCGTCTACGTGATAGCGCAGAAGTGGATCATTGAAAGCCTTACCCAGTCGGGCGTAAAGGGCTAGTAGACGCCTTGGCTGAGAGGCCGGCTTCGGGCAGCCCGGCTGGAGAAACCTTAGTGGCACAAGAAGCATCGGCAGGACGGAGGACAATTACCCTCATGGGTCGAGGCCTCTGTTGTTCCAACCGTGATGGATAATTCCCGACAGTAGTTCAGTGCCGCCAGTGCGGCGGCACTGAACTACTCTGCTGCGGGCCCACGCACGCTGATGACAGCAGCTATATCACGCGCCTCGAGGGGTCACTGAAAGACCGCAAAACTCCGATCACCCGACCATCCCACCTATCCGGAGCCCTGAGTGCCACCCAACCAATCCTCTCCACACATCGGCAGCGGCGACTGGGTTTATTTGAACACAGGCGACAGAGTTTCAGTCCGGCGTACTGGCGACTGTTGCAGAACCGGATATATCGACGTGATCAACGACGAAGCCAATATTTTCTGGGTCCAACTGGACGAAGGGAGAGGAAGAGTCCTCGTATACGACGGCGACGGGTCTCAAGTCCATAAACAGGCAGATGATGGTCCCGAAGACCGCGGGAAGAAGCATGGATAAGTCGTTGCCAGGTCTGGTCCCCGTACCGCGCCTGTACCGGCGCAGTCCTGCCGATCTTCTGAGACAACGGTTGTTCCACAGACATCGACCCCTTGACCGGGGGCCAGAGCCAGGCGACATCAGGGCTGGCCGCTGGCCTCAGACTTCCACGCAATCAACGGTCCTGGCTCGGAGACGCTCGTCGTCCTGGTCGACCACAGGCGGAAGGTACCCGCCCGCGATCAACGGAAACGCCTTTACATGTTCAACCTCCGTCCCCTACACCCCAACCTGACAGATGGTGCATGGCTGGGTCTGAAAGGCGCCGGCCCGGATCTGCAAGCCGCGGAGAAGCTAGCCCCTACCGCCCACACCTGAGGACAATCCATGGGTGGTTATCCATCGCTACTGTTGCTAGGGAGCTATCCCAACGGCTCCCCCAACTTCAGCGGTGGATAACCCGAATTGACCCCAGCTGTGGACGGGACAGCCGCACCAAAGGGAGCTTGTCCGAGCCAGTCAGGTTGACGGGATTGCGGAGGCCGGCACAAATCGCATGTGGCGCGAATTTGCTTTGGTGCAGCGGCTACGGCCTTCACCGACCAAGCAGCGGTCGCGGCCGCGAACCGGCCGGAAACTGCACCGCCGGCCCTGGTCCTGCTTATCAACAGGCACGGGGCTTTCAGCGACCACCTTTGGACAGGATCGCCGTCATCGCAGCCCGGACGCCAGTACTCAGGGTGGGTTCCAAAGCGGGGGCGAAATGTGGCGAGTGGTTGCCGGCGATGTGCCCGTCAGCCCTGAGCGTCTCGGCGGTATAGCCTCCGAAGGTCCAGTAAACCGAGGGGCAGAGATAGCTGTTGCAAGGGTCCGTTGCAGTTCCATGCAGTCTGCTCCGCGGCGAGGAGGTGTCTATGCCAGCTGTTTTGGCCGCTGGGTTGGCAGCAGGTATGGGACGTAGTCAAGCCGTGCGTGGCTGAGGATCTCGGTTTCTTCGCGCAACGCCGGGATGAGCTTTTCTACATGCTCGTCCGTCATATGCATAAGAAGACCGGCGATGGTGACGACGCCGGTAACCTGGCCAATGTCAGCGTTTACTATGGGCATTGCCAGCGAGCGGATGCCTTCCTCGTACGTCTCGACGGCGGTGGCGTAGCCGTCCGAGCGCGCCTGGTGGATGTGTGCCAGGACTTGTTCGACAGTACGGGGCGCGTTGGGTCCGAAGCCTTCAGTTGGGATGCCCTGCCGAAGGACGATTTCCAGGGCTTTTTCGTCGCTGAGTTGGGAGAGCCAGGCGTATCCGCTGGATGCGCATGCGAGCCGGACATCATGATGCATTGGCGGGTCGTATTTGATGTTCGATGTGGCACCTTGGGACTTCAGAACCCACATCAGGCGCCCGTCGTCGACTATGGCAAGGCGGACAAGTCCTCTGGAAAGCCTGGCGAGACGGTCTATGGATGGTTTCGCCTGGTCCACCAGGTCAATTTTGGACAGGTATGTCAGCGACTGTGAGATTTGCTTCAGGCTGAGGGCGTAGTCGCTGCCGTTGGTGCTTCGCCTGACGTAGCCGGTCTCGACGAGCTCTGTGACGAGTCTGTGGGTTGCGCTGTTGGGAAGCTGGAGTCGGGTCGCAATGTCGCCCAGAGCCAGACCTTCCGGTTCGGTGGCGAGCAGTTCCAGTATTTTCAAACCCCGCAGGAGAGCAGAACTCATTTGTATCCTTGGTCTGATCGGTTCATGAACGGGTCCATGTCTTCCTCCATGGGTCGCTGGTGGCCATCCTAGAGTTGGTCCAGGAACAGTTTCAGGCTGTCGATGCTCTGCGTGACTGCCGCAGTCTCGTCTCCGTTTCCGGGTTTGAGGAAGTCTATCTCGACTGCGAGCAGGCCGTCGTAGCCAACTCCCTGCAGGGCACGCAAGGCTCGGGGTACGTCGATCAGGCCTTCTCCGAGCGGAACGCTTGGCCAGAATCCAAAATGCCTGGGATCTCCGCGGTAGGCAGCGATGTCCTTTAAATGAACGGCCTTGGCGTGTGGGGCGAGGGCCTCGATGACGGGCATGACGTCTTCGAGCATCCGGAGATTGTTCCCGGTGTCCAGGCATATGCCCAGGTACGGGTTATCGACGGCCTGCAGGAGGTCGAGGATTTCCTCACCGTAGAGATCCGCGTGGTTCTCCAGGGCGAGAGTCACGTTTCGCGCTGCTGCCCGTTCGGCTGCTGCGCCCAACAGGGGAACAAGGAGTCGGCGATGCTCCGCCCAGTCCTCAATCCGGGTTCGACGCCCGCCCGCGCAGATACGCATGACCGAGGAGCCAAGGGCTGCCGCGACGTCGATGTGCCGTTCAAGATCGTGCAGCGCCTCGGGATCCTGGCCGGATGAGAGCCCGTTGGGATGGCCCCAGGCCCAGACCAGTTCGAGATTTGCTTCCTCAACCGACAGGCGGAGTGTATCGAGTGACTTCGCGGATAGGTCCGGCACCATGAAGTGCTCAATGGAAATTCCCTGCACGCCGAGGTCGCGGGCAAAGTCAACGAACATGTCAATGGACCACGTGCGGTCAGGAAAGCTCTCCAATTCCGGATAAACCTCTCCGAAGTACCGGTGAAAGCAGAACGAATCTATTGCGGTTTTCATGGGCGTCCCTTCATGGCCATGCCCGCGCCGAGTACGGGTACCTATTAGCCTAGCAAGCTTCTGGAATAGCGTTCCAGTTTGGAATTGCCTTCCACTTACTCTAGTGTGACTCGTGTCGCACGATGCGACGGGAAAAACCCAGTTCTAAGTCCAACCATTCAAGGAGGAATGACGTGACGACTACGTCCGCAGAGCCTGGGGCAGGCCATGTTACTGCCCGGCCGCGCCGCGCCGCCGTGGCAAGTTTTGTCGGCAGCGCACTGGAGTACTACGACTTCTTTATTTACGGCACTGCAGCCGCACTGGTCTTCAACAAGATCTTCTTTACAGCCGCGGATCCAGCGACCGGAACGCTGCTTGCATTGGCGACGTTCGGCGTCGGCTACGTTGCCCGCCCGATCGGTGCGTTCTTCATGGGTCACATCGGTGACAAGTACGGTCGCAAGACAATCTTGATCTTCACGCTGACCCTCATGGGCGCGGCGACGTTCCTCGTCGGATGCCTGCCCACCTACGGCCAGATCGGTGTTTGGGCCCCGATCCTTCTCGTTGCCCTGCGCCTGCTGCAGGGTTTCTCTGCCTCAGGTGAACAAGCCGGCGCGAATTCGCTGACACTTGAGCACGCCCCCGAGCACCGCCGGTCGTTTTTCACCAGCTTCACGCTCAGCGGTACCCAGGCCGGGCTCATTCTGGCCAGTGCCGTGTGGATCCCCATCAGCTCCCTGCCACAGGACCAGCTCCTCTCTTGGGGATGGCGTATCCCCTTCTACCTTGGACTCGTCGTCATGATCGTCGGCTACCTCATCCGCCGTACTCTTGATGAGACCCCGGCCTTCACCGAAGAAAAAGAGCAGAACACGGTCGCCAAGCTGCCGCTGGCCGAACTCTTCCGCCATAACTGGGCAGATGTGCTCAAGGTCGCCCTCAGCTCACTCGTCTCGACGGTCAGCACGGTGTTTGGCGTGTTCGCCCTGTCTTTCGCCACGAACACCGTCGGCGTCGACAAATCCGCCATGCTCTGGCTGTCCGTGACCGCCGCGGCGGTGGCTTTGGTTTCCATCACGGCGTGGGCTGCCCTTGCCGACCGCATCGGGCGGAAAAAGGTCTACATCTTCGGCGTCCTGGGCAGCGGCATTCTGATGTTCCCTTATCTCGCCTCCGTCAGCAGTGGCCAAGTACCCCTGATCTTCCTGTTCGGCATCCTGATGTCCGGCATCGTCTACCACGCCCAAAACGGGGTATTTCCAGCACTCTACGGCGAACAGTTCTCCACACAGGTCCGCCTTTCCGGCACAGCCATCGGCACTCAGATCGGTTTCGCTATCGCCGGCTTCATGCCCTCCCTGGCGGCCGGGATTTCGCCGGCTTCCCCCGATGGCTGGGTTCCGGCCGCCGCCCTTACCCTCACCTGCTGCGTCGTCGCCGCCTTGGCAACCCTGGGGATGCGGGAAACGTACCGTACCCCGTTGCGGGAACTGGGCGGCACTGGACGGCCGGAGAAACTCGGCGCCTCAACCAAAACCGGAAGGTCAGCATGAAAATCGCAGTAATCCACGGCCCGAACCTCAACAGGCTCGGGGTCCGTCGACCAGAGAAGTATGGAACCACCACCCTTCAGGACATTCAGAGCGACATTGATAAAACGGCCGCGAGGCTCGGTGTCGAAGTCCTGCACTTCCAGTCAAACAGCGAAACCGAACTCATCGAGTGGATCCACGCGATGCAGGAACAGACCAGCGGGATCGTCATCAATCCGGCAGGATTTAGCGCCTATTCCTACTCGCTCCTCGATGCCGTCCGGGACACCTTCCAGCCGTTCGCCATCGTGCATATCTCCCAATGGCATGCCATGGACGGGAAGGAACGCACAGATATCTTCGCCTCAACGGCCACCACATACATCACCGGAGCCGGGTGGCGCGGCTACTCCCTTGCCCTGGAAGCCATCTATTACAAGATTGCCGAAGCGAACTAAAAACATCCGCACTCGGATGCGAGACCCAAAACAGGACATAACCATGACAAAAACGCCACTGCGCATCGGGCTGATCGGGGCAGGCCGCATGGGCCGCAGCCACGCCCAATTCATCGCGGCTAACCCCGATACCGAACTCACCGCTGTCGCCGATCCGATCAACTCAGAACTGTCCAGCGCTTATGGCGCTGAACAGTTCGACAACTACGAAGCCCTGATCGCTGGGGCCAAGGTCGACGCGGTGATCATTGCGACACCGAACGACACACATGTCGAAACCGCATCCTTCGCCATCGAAGCTGGCATTCCCTGCCTCCTCGAGAAACCCGTCGGCGTGAACCTTACCGAAGTGGCCCGTCTCGCCGGCACAGTCGAGAGCACGGGAGTGCCGGTGCTGGTGGGCCACCACCGCCGGCATCACCCCCTGATCGCGGCGGCAAAGAAGGCAATCCAGAGCGGCGCAATCGGCGACATCGTCGCCGTTAACGGCTTGTGGCTCACCACTAAACCAGAGTCATACTTCGACTCCTGGCGACGTGGTCCGGGTGCAGGAGTGATGCTGATTAACTTGGTGCACGATCTGGACATCATGCGGTACCTCATCGGCGAGATATCCAGTGTCCAGGCAGTCATGAGCAACCGCATCCGTGGCTTCGAAGTCGAAGATACCGCGGGGTTGCTCTTCCAGTTCGAGCGCGGCACGATCGGCACCCTGACCGGCTCGGACACCGCAGCCGCACCGTGGGGCTGGGACCAGAACTCCGGCGACGACCCGCAGTTCGCCCAGCAGCCGGACGAACCAAGTCTCCTGATCGCCGGCACCAAGGGATCACTATCCGTGCCGCAGTTGAAGCTGTGGTCCTACCCCAGTCAACGAGACTGGCATACGCCCCTGACCACTGAGTTCCTGGAAAGGCCCGGGGGCGGCGCCCTCCAGAACCAACTGGCCCATTTCTGCGCAGTCGTCCGCGAAGAAGCCGAGCCAATCGTCAGCGTGGCCGACGCCGGACGATCTTTGGCCGCCGTCGAAGCCGCCCACGAAGCGGCACGGACACAGAGAGCGGTGGCTCCCGGCCTCGCAGGACTGGTCATACCTAAAGTCTCTGTGGCATAGCCCAAACTTTTGCCGGTCGACCTCAGACGTGCAGTTCCCACTCCGAGGTTCCCGCCCCAGGACAGCCCGGTCTGTTGAAGATCGGCTGGCTCGATGGACGAGGCTGCCGGCTCTTGACGTGCCAGGAAACGCTATATTGAAAAAACAATGGTTACCAGTGTCGATGTTGCAGAATTTGCGGGAGTCTCGCAATCCACCGTCTCCCGCGTTCTGAACGACGACCCCGCCGTCCGCCCGGCGACGCGTGAAAAGGTTCTTGCTGCAGCGGCTGAGCTCGGCTACGTGGTGAACATCAGCGCCCGGAGCCTGGTCACCCGTCGAACGCGGACGGTGGGTCTGGTGGTGGCCGATACAGCAAACCTCTTCTACACCCAGATCATCCATCTCATGCACCGGGAGCTCGCGGCCCGCAATTACCAGATGGTGATGATTCGAGAAAGCCTGGAGGCCCCGGACTCGCTCGCCGGCGCCACCCTCCAGGAGCTTCCCGTCGACGGTGCCATCTTCGCCTCAGCCACTGAGGGTTCCCCGACAGTCAAGAGGTTCAAAGAACGAAGCCTTCCCATCGTCCTGTTCAACCGGGACGACCCCAGTGTTGAGGCCGAGGTGCTCCTTCCTGACGATAAATCGGGTTGCCAGCAGGTAGCTGATCACCTGGTCGGCTTGGGCCACACGCGAATCGGACTCATCACCGGCTCCTGGTCGACGACCAGCGGCCGGCAACGGGAAGAGTTCTTCAGGGCGGCGCTGGAAGGACACGGGCTCTCCCTGCCCGAGGACATGGTGGAACGTGGGTTCCTTGACCACGACACCGGCTCCGCCCTGACCCGCAAGCTCCTCGCGGCGCCTAACCCTCCCACTGCCATTTTCTGCGGCAGTGACATGCTGGCCATAGGCGCCCTGGACGCGGCCGCCGAGCTGGACGTCGAAGTTCCGGACAGGCTGTCAGTGGTGGGCTTTGACGACCTCGAGCCCGCGTCGTGGAAGATGATCAATCTTTCCACCGTGCATCAACCGCTAGATGACATGGCGCGGGAGGCCGTAGCCATGCTAGTCGACCACCTGGAGGGGCGGCGTGAACAACGGCCAGGACGAAGAGTCTTTCCGGTGGAACTCATCGTCCGAGGCACATCAGCGCCGCCGGCACCGTCATCACTTAGGCAGCACCTCAGCGCATAAGACAGCCCGCCTGCTCTCCGCTGCCGGTGGCGTCTTGGAGGCGAGGGCAAGGCAATCCTGCGGGTCCAGGGGTCCGGACAGAACGACCCCAACCTGACGCAGACGTGTTCATCCAACGCGTCATGTTTTCCGAAAAGCTGGCCTCCCCTTGACGAGTGGCGGCCCTCACTACAATATGGGTACGTACCCATTGGGTACGTACCCATGATTCTTTAGCTCGTATCTTCGATGGAGAAGTTGTGAAAATAGCAGTATTGCAAGGCCCTAACCTCAATCGGTTGGGGAAGCGCCGTCCGGACAAGTATGGCCGGAAGACGCTCGCCGACATCACGGCGGAACTGGAGGTGCTGGCCGACAAACTCGGCGTCGAGGTCGTTCAGACCCAGTCGAATCACGAAGGCGGTCTCATCGACTGGCTGCATGAAGTCCAGGACGAGATTGACGGCATCCTCATTAACCCGGCCGGCCTCACTCCATATGGTCGGTCCCTGTACGACTCGCTGAAGGATGCCGAGCTTCCCATCGCGATAGTGCACATGTCTGCGATCTTCCAGTACGAGAAGCAGGCCCACCCCGATATGTACGCCGACCTGGCCTCGATTTACATCGCCGGGCTCAAGTCCAACGGATATGGGGTCGCGCTTGAGCACCTTGTCGAGCTCATCCGTGACAAGGAGAACTGAGAAGCCTCCCGGCCTGAATGCCCTCGGCCCGCATCGCGCCATCCCCGTCCGTTACCCCTGCCCAATGGGAGGCAAATCCAAATGACCACCACCACCGGCAATGAAGCCGCAACAACCAGCCAGAAACAAATCCGGAAGGTTCTCATCGGCGCTTCTGCCGGCACGGCCCTCGAATGGTTTGATTTCGCCCTCTACGGCAGCGTGTCTGCCATCGTTTTCCCGAAGCTTTTCTTTCCCTCCCTCGACCCGGTCGCCGGTATCCTTGCCAGCTTTGCGGCATTCGGCATCGGCCTGGCGGCCCGACCCCTTGGTGCAGCGTTCTTCTCCAATCTGGGCGACAAGATCGGCCGGCAGCGGACAATGGTTGCAGCCATCATTGCAATGGGCGTCGCATCCCTCGCCATCGGCCTCCTGCCCGGCTACAGCACTTGGGGCCTGTTCGCGACAGTCCTGCTTGTCTTCTTCCGTGTAGTACAAGGTTTTGCGCTCGGCGGTGAATCCAGCGCCGCGCAGATCATGGCCCTGGAATACGCCCCCTCCGGAAGACGGGGCCTCTATGGGGGACTCGTCAACATGGGCTCACCCCTGGGCCAGGTGTTCGTAGCGCTCACACTGATCAGCCTCCAGGGCCTGGTCGGCGAGCAGGCCTTCATTGACTGGGCGTGGCGGATCCCGTTCTTCATTGGCTTCATCATGGCCATTCTCGGCTACATCATCCGCCGGACGATCGACGAGACACCGGTCTTCAAGCAGGCCAGGGAAGACAACCAGGTCGTCAAGACCCCGCTCTTCACCGTATTCAGGCAGTACCCCAAGCACATTCTCCGACTGACATTCTTGTGGGCAGCGAACGTGGCGTGCTCCTACGTGGTGACAACCTACTCGCTGGATTACATCAAGCGCGTCCTGGGCATGACCTCCGATGTGGGCTTCTCCCTGGTGCTGATCACCAACGTTGTTGGAGTGTTCGCGATCCCGTTCGGCGGCTACATGTCAGACCGGTTCGGAAGGAAACCGATCCTTTACACCGGTGCGACCATGTGCATGATCGGCGCGGTGGCGTACTTCCCGCTTCTCAACACCAAGGTGTTTGGGCTCATGCTGTTGGGCAGCATCCTGCTGCTGGGTTTCCAGTACTTCGCATTCGGCGTCCTCGCAGCACTCTTCGCGGAGCCGTTCCCGACACACGTGCGCTATTCAGGACACGCGGCCTCGTACACGTTGACCAACTTGGTTGGGGGCGCCCCGACGCCCTTCGTGGCAGCACTTCTGCTCCAGAGCACCGGAAGCACCTGGAGCATCGTCGGCCTCCTTCTTGCGGCCTACCTGGTGACGCTGCTGATGATCAGGGCGACCCCCGAGACATTCAAGATGGACTTCCATGCCAAAGAGAACGAATAGGCAAGAAGGCGGAAAGTGGCAGCAAATCTAACCCTGGGCGCCATGGCCCTTCGGCAACGAGACCTTCGGCAATCAATTGAATACGCGCACAACGTCGGCTACACAGGCATCGGGATAAGCATCGGCGAATGCCTTGCCGCTCTGGAAGCAGGACTGGAACCGACCGATATCCGCAGACTGCTCGACTCCAGAAACCTGGAGCTGTCCGAACTCGAGCTCATCAGGCTGGGCGGCACGAGCTTTCAGAGCCGCATGAACGACGCCCTCGTCGAACTGGTTGCAATTCTCAAACCAAACCGGGTACACGTAGCCGCCTTCGACGGGGAACCAGCCGTCATACAACAGGAACTACGCGACCTCTGCCGCCTCCTGCCGGAGACGACCGTGGCAGTCGAGTTCATGCCATACAGCAAACTCCCGGACATCGAATCGACAATGGATCTGCTCGCAGGTCCCGGATGCGAACAGGCCACGATGGTTCTGGACGCAATACATTTCTTCAGGTCGGGAGCCTCCTTCACTGACCTCACGCCTGAAGTTCTGGAACGGGTTTCCGTCCTCCAACTGTCAGACCTTACGGATGCCCGGACGGACACCCGCTTCGAAAGTCGTCACCTTCGGACCTTCCCGGGGCACGGAAATCTTGACCTGCACGGACTGCTTCACACCCTGTGCAAGGGACGACCTGCCGGCGTCCCGCCCATCACTGTCGAACCATTCTCGGACGCCATCGACGCGCTTCCACTGCCCTGGGTCGTCCATGAGGCTTTTCTGTCAGCCAGTCAACTGCTGCGGGAGTGCAACTGGCCGACGCCACTACTCACTTACCAGCAGCCAATTTAGGAGCAATCTTGCCCGACTTGTCACCGAACACCATCTGGCCCGACCGTTTCAAACACAAAGTCATACTCCTGACCGGCGCTGCAGGCGGCCTGGGGTCAGCAGCGCGGTCACGGCTGACCGCGGAGGGAGCCATCGTCGTAGCCACCGACGCCCAGCCGCCGGCCGCGAACGATCCCCTTATGAGGCAACTCGATGTACGGGATCGGCAGGCATGGAAACAGGTGCTCGCTGACCTCTTGGAGGAACACGGCAGGCTCGATGGAGCACTGTTCTGCCACGGCATCCAAGGTCCCGAATCGCCCGTCGACGACATGTCGGTCGAGGGCTGGGACCTGACCTTCGACGTCAACCTCAACGGTTGCTTCCATGGACTGGCTCTCCTCCTTCCGGTGTTGCGCGAGCAGGGACATGGAAGGATCGCAGTACTGTCCTCCATTGCCGGGCGAGAAGGAAATCCGCATCAGGCAGCTTACTCTGCGTCGAAGGCGGCGCTGATCTCCCTCGTCAAGACAGCGGCCAAGGAAGTGGCCCCCTACGGCGTGACCGTAAACGCTGTGGCGCCGTCAATGTTCGAGACCCCACTTATCAACGCCCTCAGCCCGGAAAGAAACAAGGAACTCCTCGCCCGGGTCCCCATGGGCCGGATAGGCAAACCCGAAGAGTTCGCGTCCCTGGCCGCATGGCTCCTCTCCGAGGAATCCAGTTACATGACCGGCCAGACCCTGGACCTCAGCGGCGGCCGGAACACCGCATAGCCAGGCGCTTCCCCTCGCAACCTGCAACGCCCTAGCACCTTCACCTCAGCGCAGTACATGAGATTCTCCTGGCCGCACCATCAGAGGTGGGCGAAATGCTCACTTACCGCCCACTCCGGCATGTTCGTCCGCCGGGCGGCCTGGACTGGTCGACCCCGCCGCACTCTTCCCAGACGATCAGACCTTGATGAGCAAAAGGACTGAAACCCTAGGTCCCTGAACAGGACGAAAGACCACGGCGAGGTCGCATTCGCAACCCAAGTGACATCCACAATCAAAACGGAGCACCTACATGAAACCCGTCAAAATTGCCCTCATGGGAGCCGGGCTCATCGGCCGCGAGCACGCACGATTCCTCAAGGCCAACCAAGAAGCAGAACTCGCTGGCATAGCAGATCCTGCACCATCAGCCCAACAGCTGGCGGCTGAACTCGATGTGCCCTACTTCTCTGATTACGAGGACCTGTTGAGTCATGTCAGCCTAGACGGAGCCATTGTCGCTCTCCCGAACAGCATGCACCGGGAGGCGGGCATAGCGTGCATACGCACGGGCATACCTACGCTGATAGAAAAGCCCGTCGCTGACACTGAAGAGGCGGCCCTGGCTATTATCGAGGCGGCTGGCGCGGCCGACGTTCCCGTCCTCATCGGTCACCAGCGACGCCACAGCCCGGACATTGTCCGGGCCAAGCAGCTGATTTCAGGGGGACAACTCGGACAGATTGTCACCGTCAACGGCATGTGCCAGATCAAAAAGGAAAATCAGTATTTCGATAACCTATGGCGCCAGCAGCCTGGAGGCGGGCCCATACTTATCAATCTCATTCACGACATTGACACGTTGCGGTATCTCATCGGAGACATCCATAGCGTCCACGCGGTGACGTCCAACAATGTCCGAAAATTTGCAGTTGAAGACAGCGCCGCCGTGATCCTGAAGTTCACTAACGGGTCGCTCGGAACTCTGTTGCTGAGCGACTCCGTTGCCTCACCATGGTGCTGGGACCTGAACTCAGGACAGGGCGCGTATTTCCCCCATACTCCTGCGGATGCCTACCACATCGGAGGCACCGAAGGCTCGCTGGCCATCCCAAGCATGAAGCTCTATAAGCACGCTGAGGGCGGAGACTGGCACGACCCCCTGATTGTCGAAAAGCATGAAATAGCAGAATCTCACGCATACGCCGCTCAGCTTCAGCACTTCATTGACATCATCAGAACCGGTGCCGAACCCTTGATTGGAGCTCGGGATGGTCTGATGACACTTGCCGCGACCTTGGGTGTGGGACGCTCAGCCGCAGAAAACCGAGAAGTCTTCATGGATGAACTACTGCCGATGGCGGAACACAGCGTCTAGCCCACAGTTCGAACTGCGGTGTACCGACCACGACCAGTGGACTGCCTAGCGGGATACGCCTGTCCACCTACCTACACCCCAACCTGACAGATGGTGCATGGCTGGGTCTGAAAGGCGCCAGTCTGGATCTGCAAGCCGCGGAGAAGCTAGCCCCTACCGCCCACACCTGAGGACAATCCTTGGGTGGTTATCCATCGCTACTGTTGCTAGGGAGCTATCCCAACGGCTCCCCCAACTTCAGCGGTGGATAACCCGAATTGACCCCAGCTGTGGACGGGACAGCCGCACCAAAGGGAGCTTGTCCGAGCCAGTCAGGTTGACGGGATTGCGGAGGCCGGCACAAATCGCATGTGGCGCGAATTTGCTTTGGTGCAGCGGCTACGGCCTTCACCGACCAAGCAGCGGTCGCGGCCGCGAACCGGCCGGAAACTGCACCGCCGGCCCTGGTCCTGCTTATCAACAGGCACGGGGCTTTCAGCGACCACCTTTGGACAGGATCGCCGTCATCGCAGCCCGGACGCCAGTACTCAGGGTGGGTTCCAAAGCGGGGGCGAAATGTGGCGAGTGGTTGCCGGCGATGTGCCCGTCAGCCCTGAGCGTCTCGGCGGTATAGCCTCCGAAGGTCCAGTAAACCGAGGGGGCAGAGATAGCTGTTGCAAGGGTCCCGAAGTCTTCACTGGCCATCATCGGCGGAACCTCGCGGACCTCTTCCTCTCCGATCGTGGCCCGAAACTCCTGGATAAGTTGATCTGTCGCCGTGGGATCGTTGTAGCACAGCGGAAAAGAATACAGCTCCTCAATTTCAGGGGGCGGCGCGGAGGAGGCTTCTGCCTCTGCGCGGATGATGCGGCGGATTGATGTCAGCACGGCATCGTGCACTTTCTGGTCGAAGGACCGTACGTTTATGGTGAACTCGGCCATCGCGGGAATGATGTTTTCCTTCAGGCCCCCGTGGAAGGTTCCGATTGTCACGACCGCGGACTGCACGGGGTCCAGCTCACGCGAAACGATGGTCTGCAGCCGGACCAACATGTGGGCCCCGAGCACGATCGGGTCGATCGCTTCTTGGGGCTGGGAACCATGCGCCTGACGCCCGTGGACAGTGACCTTCCAGGAAGCGGCCATGGCCATAGCGGTACCGCGGCTGATGCTTACTGTGCCCGCCAGACTCGGCACGACGTGCTGGCCATAGATTATCTCGGGTTTCGGAGCCCTGTTCCACAGACCATCGTCGACCATCGCCTGCGCTCCGGCGGCCGTCTCCTCCCCCGGCTGGAAGAGGAAGACGACTGTCCCTGTCCAGGCGTCGGTGGCACCCGCGAGCAAGGCCGCCGCAGTCAGCGCTGCGGTGATGTGCGTGTCATGGCCGCAGCCGTGCATCACCGGAACCTGAGTCCCGTCAGCCAGGGCACCGGTGGCCTGGCTGGCGTAATCAAGTCCTGTTTCCTCCTTGATCGGCAGACCGTCGATGTCGGCCCGGAAACCCACGACTGGCCCCTCGCCGTTGCGGAGTACGCCCACGACGCCCGTCCCGCCGCAGCTAAAGGTCTCCGCTCCGGTGGCAGTGAGATGCTCGGTAATGAGCCTTGCGGTCCGATGTTCCTGCATGGACAGTTCCGGGTTAGCGTGCAGATGGCGGTACAACTCGTGCATTCGGGCAGTCTCCTCGTGCGTGAGTTCCAGATCCCGCAAGGCATAACCAAACATGTGTTGCCCTTCTTCGATTGGGTATTTTTGCTGTCGAATGTCGTTCTAGTCGGGTCCTCCAGCCAGAACGGGCGCGCCGTGGAGCGCTTGAGGGATGGCGATCAGATCTTGGTTCGCGGCCGTCTCAGTATCTTCCAGCACCCGGAGGACGTTGCCGAAAGCGAGGCTGCGCAGATCAGCAGGCGACCAGCCCCGTTCGGCTAACGCTTCAATGACCGTCGGGTAGCCGGACACCCCGGAAATTCCGCGGGGCAGTTGTTGGATGCCATCGAAATCCCCTCCAATGCCGACATGCCGGGGTCCTACTACTTCCCGTGCGTGTTCCATGTGGCGGACGATGTCAGAGATGGCGGCCTGCGGAGCCTGGTTCTGCGACGTCCACCGGGTGAATTCTGCGGCCGCCGCAGTGTCCTCTTCCACCTGCCCTGCATGGAACCCTGTCCGAAGGCCGAGTCTCTGCCGGACTTCATCAGAACGTCGTTCGTAGTCCGCGCAGGCCTCTGAGATGAAGGCGGGAACGAAGGTCAGCATGAGCACGCCGTTGTTTCCAGGCAATCTCTCAAGCACGCCATCCGGCACGTTTCTGGCGTGGTCGGTGACGCTGCGGCAAGATGAATGGGAGAAAATTACAGGAGCAGCGCTCGTGTTCAGCGCGTCATGCATCGTCTGCTCGGCCACGTGAGACAGATCAACTATGAGACCAAGACGGTTCATTTCGCCGACCACGCGTCTGCCGAAGTCGGTGAGCCCATGGTCGACCTGTTCGCCGGTCGCCGAGCGCGCCCATGGCGTGTTGTCGTTATGTGTGAGAGTCATGTAGCGGACGCCGAGACGTCTCATCATCCGAAGCACGCCAAGCGACGCGTCGATGGAATGCCCTCCTTCTATGCCCATCAGCGAGGCAATTTTTCCCTCTGCGACGGCGGTTCTTACGCCGGCGGCAGAGTCCACCAGGCTGAATGTCTCGGGATTCTTGGAGATGATCCGGTGTACGCAGTCGATCTGTTCGAGGGTCGCCACGACGGCGTCGGCCGGCGGCATGTTGGACGGGACGAAGACCGACCAGAATTGCGCACCGACCCGGCCTTCCCGGAGCCGCGGAATGTCTGTGTGCAGGCGGGGCTGGTGCTGCGATAAGTCGATCTCCTCGACGCGGGAATCGAATTTCTGCCGCAAAGCCCAAGGCAAGTCGTTATGGCCGTCAAATACCAGGGTGTCGGCCAGCGCGGAACGAGTCCGAAAGGATGTCATCGGGCGGCGCTCAATTGCTCTAGGGCAACCCATGGCTCATGGAGTCCGAAAGCCTGGGGGCCAAAGACTTGCAGCGCTTCCGGGGTCCGCATGATCGCAGGGGTCGAGATTCCATAGACGGCCACCCGCTGTCCGAACCGCAGGGCCTCGGAAGTGATGGGTGTGCCCAGGTCAACATCAACTATCGTAATAAGATCCGGAACAATGGCGACCACCGCACCATTCTTGTGTGCAATGACGTTCTCATTCCGGAACTGGATCCGCATCTCGTCGCCACCATCAAATGACTCCACAGCGGCAAACCCTTGAGTGAACCCGTCCCTGACGAACCTCTCAACGTCAACGACTTTTCCCCGCATGAGCACGGTTCCATGACCGTATATTGTGTCCTTCAGGAAGGCACTGAGTTCTGCCAGCGGATCAAGATGTTTGTCCTTGGCCTTACGCAAAGTCCGACCGATATTGAGGGCCAGCGTGACGGTGTTGCGGATCGCAGTACGCTTGACGTCTGCTCCGCTCATTGGATACTCGGCGATGTATGCCGCGCCCCCCATCTTGATGGTGACCGCGCGGGCGAAAGTCTCCATCCTCTGGTTGTCCTGGCCGGTATCGACGATGCACGTGTGCCCGTTTTCGTCCGAAACAGCGAGCGGTGATCCGGACACTCCATAGACTCCGAACGTTTCCATTTGAAGCTCCGGGAAGGCTCGCCCCATTCCGTCACCGTCCACCACCGGGATACCTGCTTCGGCGGCGACGACCAGGGGAATCATGGAATTCAGTCCACCGCACTCCATGGGGATTGTCGCATCGGCTGTTTTTCCGAGGTGTTTCTCCAAGGCACGGAGCGACAGGACTGCCTCAGTGCCGGCGGGGACTTTCTCGACTACGACAGTCGGAGCGCCCATCATGGCCGTGGAAATGACAAAGTCATCGTCATCAAGTTCGGTCGGATCGAGGATTTCGATCTTCTTTCCGTTCTTGAGGCATTCCTCGACGAGGAGCCGGCCGATGAGCGGATCTCCGCCGCCGCCTGTACCCAGTATTGCCGCGCCCCGCGCCAAGTCAGGGACGTCGTCTAGTGACAGATAGAAACTCATGTTGTTCTTCCTTCTACTTCTTGCAGTCAGCGTTTCGTGTGTGGCTACTTCGACGCCGGCAGGTCGCCGACCGCTTTGACGCGTACCCGGGACGCGTTTCCGGGCAGATACGCCAGAGGCAGCTCATCGATCTCCACGATTTGGACAGTGCTGGCTTTGGCTCCGGCAGCTATTGCTTTGCTGATTGCTTCCCCCCTGGCCTGATCGAGCACTTCTTCGCGCTTTCCTGCCGGGATAGCAAAGATACGGTCGACTTCGCCACCGACTTGGGCAATTGCGGCGCCGATGGCATTCGCCACTCCGGAGTGCCCCGGACGGGCAACGTCACTGGCACAGGCCATCTGTTCTGGTACCAGGAACGCACCGCCGCCGACTGCGACCACCGGGACGAGGTCGGAACTCGTGCGCATCCGGTCAACCGTCTCCGCGATCCTTCGGTGGATTTCGTCTTTGGCGGCCTTCACCATTGAAGGATCCAGATGGCTGACACGGCCGGGGTCACCGATCTCCGCATCACCCGCGGCGACCATGATGTCGGTCGCTGTCAGAGTTTTGCCTCCGAAAACGAGCGCATCCTCCGTGACTCTGTAGCCCACGCTGTCCGGCCCGACTGTCACACCGCTGTCGAACCTGATGCGGCTGCCGCCACCGAGGCCGACGGACAACACATCAGGCATACGGAAGTTGGTTCGGATTCCCGCCACCTCGATTTCTGTTGCCGCTTCGCGGGGAAAGCCGGACTGGAGAACTCCGACGTCCGTCGTTGTTCCGCCAACGTCGACAACTATGCAGTCTTTGAGGCCCGAGAGGTAGGCGGCGCCGCGCATTGAGTTGGTCGGTCCTGAGGCAAAGGTAGCCACTGGGTATTTTCGGGCGAAATCGACGTCCATTAATGTGCCGTCGTTCTGGCTCAAGAACAGCGGTGCGTGGATGTTTAGAGCCAACAGGGATTGATCGAGTGAAGAACACACATCTGCCGAAAGCTCACGAAGGGCGGCGTTGATGATTGTTGCGTTTTCCCTCTCGAGGAGCCCCACCCTGCCGATTTCGTTGGAAAGGCTGACCGGAAGTTCCGGAAACTCGGCGTTGATGATTTCCGCTGCCATTTGTTCGAACTCGGAGTTGACTGGGGAAAACACGGACGAGATTGCGAAACTGCGTGCACCCTTTGTTACGGCGTCCTGGGCTGCCCTGCGTATCTCGTCGTGATTGATCGGCGATATTTCCCGTCCGTCGAACTCATGACCGCCGTGGCACATATAGGGCAAGGCGTGCAGCGCTTCGGTAATCCGTGCCGGCCAGCCCACGAACGGCGGCAATCCGCCCGTTGCAGGAAGTCCGAGCCGGATTGCCGCCGTCGGTGCCAACCGTTCGGCTTCGACGAGTGCATTGATGAAATGGGTGGTTCCGATCATGACGGCGTCTACGTCGGCAGGATCAAAGGAGTACGCGCTCTGTAGTCGGCGGAGGGACCCGGTGATCCCCTGTCCGACGTCACTCATTGTCGGACTTTTTACACCTGCGAGGACCTCGCTTCCGTCAATGAGTACCGCGTCCGTGTTGGTCCCGCCGACATCGATGCCTATCTTCACTTGTAGTCCTCCTGCAGTTCGCGTGTTTCAGTAATCGGTCGGCGTGAAAGCGCCTCTTCGGATGTGCCTCTGATCAGGCCGAGTTTGCCCCCGATGACGTAAAGAATGAGGGAAGCACCAAGCGAATTCAGGGACCCTACCCCCCAGGGCAGGAACGTTCCGATCAGCACCGAGGCGGCCCAGACCACCAGGGTCCCAACGACCCACGTTGGCTCTGTTGCCGGCAGGCCGGGGGCAGATGCGGATAGGACGCTTCGCCATTTCTTCACGATGTAATATTCGGCGACCATGATGCCGGCGATGGGGGGAAACGTGACTCCGAGCAGGATCAGGAAACCAACAAAGTAGTTCAGTATTCCGGCAGCGGCGAGTGCGCTGCCGAGGATCCCGATAAAGATCGTGACCCTCGTTCGGCTCACTCGCTTCTTGAATACTGTCTCGACGAAGTTCACGATGCCCAAGGATGCCGAGTACAAGTTCCAGTCGTTCATCTTGATCGTGCCGGCAACGATGATGATTGTGCCGACGAACCCGCTGCTGGAAGTGACAATCGCGATGATGTCGTTGGTTTTGAGTGCATGGGCGAGGAGAACGCCGGCGATGGCCACCATGAATTCCCCGAGGGTGACACCGACGAGCGTCTGCTTGACGACATCGGAGGGTTTGCGGTTGAAGCGCGTCATATCGGGGGTGATTACCATGCCGACAATGAATCCGCCTGCCACCAGTGTTGTCCCGGCGGCCAGGCCCAGGACCGGTCCCGGGGCCGGCTGGTTGACCAGATCGCCGAGGTTGTGCTTTTGCAGCTCAGAGACAATGGACCAACCGGCGAGCAGGAGGAACGCGGGGATCGTAATGTACGCGGTCCAAGCCATGCTCTTGAAGCCGTAAATGACTATCGCGGTCACTGCGCAGCCGACTGCAAGGGACCACGCCCATGCGGGAATAGCGGGCGCCAGCTTGGCAAGCCCTTCAGCGGCCACTCCGCTTTGGACACCGAACCATCCGACCAGGCTAAGGGAGATGAACAGGGCGATGATGCTGGATCCATGGCGTCCAAAGCCGGTCCATCTGGCGAGAACCGATGTCGAGAGGCCTTCTTTTTGTCCGAGGATTCCCGTCATGATGGCAACCACCTCCAAGATCACTGATCCAAGGAAGATGGCGAGCAAGGCGGTGGGAAAGTCCATTCCAAATCCCAAGGCTGCACCCAGAAGGAACTGAGAAAGCGCTGACATCTGGCCGAACCTTTGAACTGCCACCGACCACCAGCTGTAGCGGGCGTGGTCAGGCACACGCTCCAGGGCGTAGTCCTCCTCCCCCGCGTGTTTCTTATCAGTAGTTGTTGCCATCGGGACTCCTTGGCTATGAGGTACCTACCCGGAAGAGATGAGGGGTAGGAGGGAATGAATAGAAGTTACGGCCCGTGGCGGTCGTTATCAATGGTTGCTTCGACTACTAAATGCACTCAGGATGTGCATACTTAACACATTCGTTCCCCACAGACGCAGGCGAAGGAGGCAGCCATGTCTTGGCTCCTGACGGCTACGGACCTGGAAGCGTTGGAGTTTGGCGCTAGAATGCAGGGCTCGGGAGGGGCCGGTGACACACATGCCATGTCTCTGTTGGCTCGGGATCTGTTGGATCATTGTGGCGGCGTGACCGTATTTCGGCCAAGTAAAATCCTTTCCGGCGATGTCGTTGTGGCCGTTGGCCTGGCGGGGTCGCCGTTGGCCTTCAGCGAAAAGCCCAGCGGACCGGGGCCTTACGTGCGTGCTTTTGAAGCGGTCGCCCAGAAATTTCCAGGCCGGCGAGCACTTGTCTGTGCCTTCGAGATGGCCGGGATCAATGCCTATGCACCGATCCTGGTGGCCGCGGCCTTGGGTGTCCCGCTGGTCGATATGGATGGCATGGGGCGAGGACTCTCGGGACTGCACCAGACAACCTTCAACGCGCATAGTGTCTCGATGACTCCTTGTGCCCTCGTAGACACTTCGGGGAGATGCGTCGAAATTTCAGGATCGAGTGCCGAAGAATCCGAGCGCGCCCTGCGTGTTCTCATGGGATTGTTTGGTGGCTGGGTGGCGTTCGCGGGGTACCCCATGGATGGGCGACAGGCGAGGGAAGGCGGCATAGGCCAGACGCTTCGACGAGCTTTGGAGCTTGGACGCCAGTTCCAACAGTCCAGGAAACAAACGCAGTCCGTGAGTGATGCGATATCCCATTTTTGTTCCCGCACTGCGGGATGTCGCTTTGTGGGCCGCGGGAGTGTTGTGGACGTTCACTGGGAAGCCGCCCCTCGTGATTCCGGTGCCGGGGGACAGGCCAAAGGAACGATGATCGTTCGGGCCGCAGGAAGATACCTTCGAATCGAGGCGCAGAACGAATTCCTGCTGCTCGTAGACGAAGGCCGGCTGCTTGCCAAGGCCCCCCAGATTATCTGCCTCCTGGACAGCCATACCGGTATTCCCCTCCTTAGCGAGCGCATCCTGCCCGGGTACGGGGTAGACGTCGTTGTCTTTGAGGCTCCGGGCGAATGGAGCAACTCTGCTGCGCAGGCCTTGGTCGACATCTCCGGCTACGGGTACTCAATCCCTTCCCTTGGAGACTCACTGTGAGAGCCCGGCTGGCACTTCGGGAACTGCTGCGGTGTCCGATGCTGCTGAACAGCTCCGTGATCGTCGAACACCCCGTTTCGAACTTCACGTTTATCTGCATTAACGAGATCAGCGCCAGCGGCGCCGCCACCACTGCCTATCTTGATCCACCAGACGAAGCGCAGGTCAGCAATCTCGAAGGCATCTGGATATCCTCTTGGATTCCCTCCTATGCCCTGGAAATTCTGCTTCCACAGCTGAAGCGAAAGGGCGTGGGCGTAGTGATCCTGATACCAACCACGCCACAGGACTTCCAATCAGTTTCGGAGTTCGGCCTTTCTACCCTGGAACTTGCGCGAAAACTGAAAATGAACGTGGTTGCGCTCCACCAGCCCCAAGCGACTGTGGCCGTTGCCGCATCCCTCAGCAGGTTCTTAGGCTCGGATCTCTGGGCACGGTCCATTAATATGACGGCCTTCACCCATGCCGTCCACCAGATGGAGCCAAGCCCCGAACGAGTCGCTTCTGAACTCAGAAAGTATGTCAACGCGCGGATAGCAGTGATCAATTCGCTCGGCCTGCCACTTGCGGGCGCCGTGGAACAGCCGCTCGCATTCGGCAACGTCGGGGCGACGCCCTTGTTTGACACCAGCCAAGCCCCAAACCTCATATCGGTTCCGTTGCCCCCGCTGGTGGAAGACGACGATCCAGCGCTTTGGATACTCGCGGAATTTCAGCCTGACGCCCCGCCCTTTGAGCTGGAGGCGGCACAAGAGCTTATGGAACTAGGGGCCCTCTCGTTGCTCAGGTGGCTCAGCCGTCAACGCTTCGCGAGCGAGCAGTTTCAATCCGCAAGATCGGCGATCGTCTCGCAGCTAGCTGTCGCTGGCGGAGCAATTCCGGACCACGTGATCTCTCAAGCTCTCAGCGTCGGCTGGAACTTAAACGGATGGCACACTCTCGTAAGTGTTCGTGCCCCACGGAAATCCCTTGCCCACGACATCGGACGAATGCTTCCAGCCGCTTTGAGCCGGTATGACTACACAGTGGACTCGTCCGAATACATTGATCATTGGCTTATCTGGGAAACACGGCAGGACCAACCAACCCGGGGAGACTACAGGGATTTCGTCGCCGCTCTGGATTCCCTACGACCACCGCCAGAAACAGGAATCGTTTTTGGCGTCGCCAGGCCACGCCTTGGACCTGAAGGATTTGCGAGAAGCATTGCCGAGGCTGAAGACTTCGCTCGACGAGCAAGCTCTAGCAAAGGACGTCGGCAGATTGTGGACGCCCAGGAATCTGCCGCCACCCAATTGATCCGCACTACGCTCCACGATCCCGCACTGGTTCGCCAAGCCACGAAGTTTCTAAAACGACTGTCCGAACCAGACGCCGACTATCTGAGGAAAACGCTGAACACCTACCTTCAAAGCGAATCTAACCTCGCGGAAACGTCGCGCGCCCTTGCAGTCCATCGAAACACGGTGGTTAAGAGAATAGAAAAAATCGAGGAACTCCTGGATGCACCGCTCGAAAACCCTGACACCAAATTTGCCTTACGCATCGCCCTCAGAATCTTGGAAATCTCCGCCACCGAGTAGCCGCATCGTCGCCCGACAGCAGTGAAAGGCTCCGGGCTTGATTCCAGATGAAAGCTCGCGTCCCTGAAAGTCGTGAGGAGATGTCTCACTGCGATTGCCTAATAGGTTGAACTACACCCCAACCTGACGTCAGACGACCGCCTAAAAGGCGTCAGAGTAAAGTCCGTTTTCGTTCTTGTTGACGCACCCTGGCGAAGGTCTAAGATCTCAACCGGACACTCCAGTCGCGCATTCGGTCCTCCAGAGCGACACTCAGAGCCTGCCCCTATGTCCAGCAGTTTGCGTGAAGACCAGCCTCCCAATACTCGTATACCTGGCCCGAGAAACTGCCCGGCTGAAGGTCTCCAGCGCTACATTGGCGGGCGTGAATTCACAGATGTTCCCACTCCCGCACCTGGTGGCATGGTCAAGTTCGTTGACCTCGAGCATGCAGCGTTCAGCTCCTTGAGACCTCGATCGGAGTTGCTGACCTTCGCGCTGCTCCGCCATCCGCTGTTCGAGCAGTGGCTACCGCTCTCAGGGGCCGCAGTCCTAGGGTTGCCGGCCGGGTAGCTGCCATACTTGTCACCGGAAGTCGGTCAGCCAAGGTGGCCACGCCCGGACACCGCTTCTTAATCGGCCTTCGCCTGCGGCGGAACCAATGTTTCGGGTCACTCGTTGGTAAAGTCACGAGAATGAGCTCCGTTCCCAGCGTGCCAAGTCCGGCATTCCCTCCTCCATTTCACCCTGAAACTGCAAAACCGGCAGCGGGAACGGCATATCGCTTGACAGCAGGGTCACTCAAAATAGGTGCCTCACCTTCGGCCAGTGACTGGATACTTCCAATTAACAAGAAGATGGGTACATGTTCGGCTTCGGGAGCGAATGAAAAGCGGGAATGCTATGGGCATTCCGTATTCATTGAGTTGCAAGATCTCGTGAATGCGCAAAAGAGTAACCCTTGGGCTCGGAAAAAGTCTATATCTTCTATTGATTTGACATGTGGTTGGGTTGACTCAAGTCCTAGTTCTATTGGGGCCTCGCATCATGATTGGTGGCCCGATCCCCTGACGCACGTGCCAGAAGCGATTTGTGTAGCGGAAAAACCATGACTCTCGTACCCGCTACAGACACCGCGCTCGGTCGGCTTGTCATTTCCGAGATCTTCTTCGAGCATGATGGACCTCGCCTCTTCACAGCCAAGAACAAGGCGGGACACGTGTTCTTGGCCAACTGCGTGGACGAAGACGAAGATGAGCAGACAGAAACCTATCTCTATGTTTCTGTATCCAGTGCCCGGATGAAACTGATTCGTAGCGGACATGTCCCTCTTCGGGAGGCCTATACCCAAGCCGAAGATGGGTTTGTCTACCAGGTAACAGCCCAATATGGTGCAGAAACTCCACGGAATAGTTTGGCCACTATCGAGGCCGACCTGATTGATAATGATTGGCTTCCGTTCGAGGACGCGAAGTTGGATATTGCAACGGAGACTCTCCCTGCATTCGACCCGGACCGGTTCAGTGCCGACTCTCGCGGCGAGTTTAGGACGCGCATTGCGTTGGAGGTCGATCCCCCCAACGCGCGGAGAACTGAGTATTCCTTGCGCTCACTATCCCGCTTGGCAGGTTCTTTTCAGGATGCTGTAGATTCCCTTGCGCAAGAAGAACGGGGCCGTCCCACAGCTCGCGGGGTGATACCTGAGGAAATTCTCCAAGAGTCTGAGTTGGTATTTGCGGGGGCCGAGGCGGCTTCATTTGTCTTGGTTTTGGCACCGAAATCAGGCCCAACTCTGGTCGGTGATCTTGTCAACCGATCAACTGAGAGACTGCTGGATCTACTAGCGGCCGCTGACTCTCAGCATGACTTAACTGAGCTGCTTAACGGTTACGGAGTGCGGGCCAGGAGTAAGTTCCGCAGCTTGCTGACAGTGCTTTCAGACGACGAGACCGGGGCCGGCGTGTTTCTAGCAAACCAGTCCGGGGAATTAAGAACGGTAAAAATCCGCCTCGAATCGGTACGTCACGCTTTGGCGATTATTGACGATCGGAATCCTGACAGCGAAAAGCTGGCCCTCAAGAGGGTGACGCTGGTTGGTGTCAATTTGCGAACTGGGATTTTCGAGCTGTTCGACAATGTGGCTGGGCAAAGGTATTCGGGACAGATGGCACCAGAGGCCAAGGCACAGATATCGGGGCTTCCAACGGGAGACGAACATTTTTACGCTGCGGAGCTCTTGAAGACTATGGAGTACTCAACCATGACCACCGACGTTTCCAGCAGTTATCGTCTTCTGCACATTCGCCGAGTGGACGAGGCGTTACTTACCTAGAAGTGCAGCCCGTGGCCGAATGGAGGAGCTGATTTGGTTGGCTGGTTACTGCCTGTAGGCGGCGATCGGTCTCCCGATTCTCTCTGGGCAAGATGCCACCGCAGACTGAGCACCCAATCCTCCATCCTGATCACCCACAACCGTTTCGAAGGTGGATTGGTGACGGCGAATTCGAGGCTCTGACACCGGCCTTCGGTATTTCAACGCGATCCACGCCGCCCTCTCAGCTCTCTAAAGAGAACCCGCCCACTCCGACAGGCAGACCTTTGACTTCATCAACGCCTCATCATCCTGTCAAAACCTTTCAGCGTGATAAGAAGTTCTCAGACGGCATCATCGCCTCTGCTCGCGCGAACTAAGGCCTCGCTCCACCAGAGGATTCACTCATGGGGATTTTGATATTTCTACTCATCGCCGCCGCAATAATCTGGTGCATCCGCCGATCCAAACGGGCCAAAAAACGGAACCAGATCCCGACGTCGTCTCAGCCAAGGCACGGCACCGGCGCCCGTGTGTCAACGGCCATTAGGAATTGCCCGTAGGCGGCCAGCATTTCTGCCCGCTGGTGGCCAGTAGAACTGCCCAGTGGT